>DATBYR010000243.1:0-6861 GCA_036513565.1 Methylocella sp.
TAGCGCATGGACAATGTCACGGCGGTTGATTTCTGTGATCGGGCGGCCGCCCCAACGGCCGATCAACTCCCGCCGGATCGCCGCCTTAACCTCTGGGCCGGAGCGAAGCTTGGCCACGTGACGGGCGATAAATTCCTCGGCGACGGAGGCAAAGGAATTGGCCCGCCGGTGCGCATCCGCGGCGCAGGCGGCTGCTTTCTTTTCTTTCGGGTCAATACCCCGGTCGATATCCCTGAGCGCCTCCAAGGCGGCCTCGCGGGCCGTGGCGAGCGTCATGATCGGATACTGGCCGAGCATGCGGCGTGCGAGCTTGCCTCGCAACCGGCGCATGACGATGAAGGTTAGCTTGCCTTTATCGGTCACGCGGACGCCAAAGCTCGGCACCGCCGCATCCCAAAGCATCTTGCGGGTTCCTGGGGATGCTGGTTTCATGGCTCGCAAGGCCCTATCGGTCAGCATGGTTTTCATGACGAGTTGATCCTTGGGGCAAGTATGGGGCAACACATTATGCTTGTCAACCGGTGTTCGCCGGTGTTAGCCGGAATTAACAATAACTACGCAGTTTCAATTGTATGGCTGGCATTGCCGGCAACCGTTGGTTAGCCGGTGTTAGCCAGAGTTTATGCATGGCACGGGATTTACACCGAGAGGGCCGGCGGTTCGAGTCCGTCACCGCCCACCAATCCGTGGCAAGCCGCGATGGCCGGTGTTTTGCCGCGCTTGCGCCCGGACAGGGCCTTGCCCGTCGCCAGCTAGCCGCGCGCCCGCGCTTGACTTGGCCCCGCGCCTATCCTATCCGCCAGGTCTCCTGTGCGGCCATCGCGACGCCGCGTCGCGGGGGAGTAGCTCAGTTGGTTAGAGCGCCGGCCTGTCACGCCGGAGGTCGCGGGTTCAAGTCCCGTCTCTCTCGCCATTGCCTTTGGCAAAGAGCTGTAAGCGGTTGATTTCCTTGGCGAGCATCCGCAAATCCTGCCATGCCAGCTTCTTGTGCGCCGGCTGACGCAAGAGAAAGGCCGGATGCAACATGGCGAGCGCCCGGATTTCCGTGTTGCCCGCCGGATAGGCGAACCAGCGTCCGCGCATGCGCATGACGCCCTCCTTGCCGCCAAGGAGAGTTTGCGCCGACGCCGCGCCAAGACAGACGAGAATTTTAGGGTCCACGAGCGCGATTTGGCGGCGGGTGAAGGGCAGACAGGCCGCCGTTTCAAGCGGCGTCGGGGTGCGGTTTCCCGGCGGCCGCCATGGCACGACATTGGCGATATAGACTTTTTCGCGGTCGAGCCCGATCGAGGCCAGCATCTTGTTGAGCAATTGGCCCGCGCGGCCGACGAAAGGCACCCCCTCGCGGTCCTCGTCGGCACCGGGCGCTTCGCCAATGAACATGATGTCCGCGCTGGGACAGCCATCGCCAAAAACGAGCCGGGTCGCGGTTGCCTTCAGGCCGCAGCCTTCGAAACGTGAAAGTTTTTCGCACAGATCGCCAAGGTTTTGGGCGGCGGCGGCCTGGTCCCGCGCGTTTGCCGCGATGTCCTCGGCAGGAAAGGCCGCGGCGGGCTCACGCATGACACGGCGCCTGGTTTCGATCGCCTCCGGCTGCGCGGCTGCGCGGCTGCGCATTTCCGCGCGGAGGCAATCGCTGGCGCGGCTTTCGGCGAAGCGGTCATGCGGAGCATCGTCGACGGCGATATCGACGCCCATTTCCGCGTACCAGCGCAGCAGTCCGGCCAAACCTTCAGCCATGATCAGTACCCGCGAAATGCCAGCCGGGGAAAATATCCGAGTCCCTCCCTGGCGGCGTCCCAGCGGAGGGTCCTTATTCTTGGCGCCTGCGGACAATCCTCTCCCGGGCCCCAAATTATTTCAAACGAGATGTTACCGGCGGTTTTCCGTCCGTGCGATTAGGCGATGATGTCCGGCGTAAGCTGATCTTCGAGAAATGCAAGACGGTCGCGCAGCGCGAGTTTTCGCTTCTTGAGCCTCTGGATTTGCAGCCGGTCGCCGCCACCACGATGGAGCAATGCTTCGATCGCGGCATCGAGGTCGCGATGCTCTTGACTCAGACGCTCGAATTCGGCCAGCAATAAAGCGCGATCATCCTCGCTTAATTTTTTTGCCATGATCTGCCTTTTCTCAAACTTGCCTAAGCAATTTAGCTTTTATTTTAGCTTAATGGCAAGCCGGCTAAAGAACGCATTCACTAGAAATTGAACTGCTCTTGGGATTACGTGATTTTTGCATGGTTTGACGCAAGCGCTAGGCTATTCAGCAGTTCATAAATAAGCGCACATTTTTCTTGACGCGGGGAGTCGCGCGTCGTCAGTAAGTGCTCACCTCCCGGCTACGGCGCGCTGGTGAGACGCTTTCCGGCGAGCCGCAAAACCCGCCGCGCAAAACCTTGATCGCGGAGCGAAGAGAGCGTCCAGGCAAACCTCGATGCCATCCAAGTCCAGGGCGGCGACCGGTCTTTAAATCTGGCGCCGCCGAACCCAAATTTGCGCTGCGATTATTTGGTCCCCTGCGGCGTCTCGTCGAGCAATCGCGCGAGGCGTGCCGGGTCTGTTGGAAAACCAGCCTTGATCCAGCGCGCTTGCAGCTCCTTCAGCGCCTCGCCAATGGCCCGGCCCTCGGTGATACCGCGCGCGATAAAATCGGCGCCCGAGAATGGCAGCCGCGGTTCCTCGGTGTCGTGCAGAAATTTTCGCGCGCGCTCCCATTCGTCATCGTGCCCCGGGCGAGCATCGGCTTGCGCCAATATGATTGCGTCGCCCGCCGCCTGGCGGCCGTGGCGGAAGAGCAAGCCCTGCAATCCCTCTGGCTTTGGCGGCTCGTTAAGCCCATGCAGCCCAGTCAGCGCCAGCGCGGCGCCTTCGAGACGCTCGGCCTCCGCTTTGGAAAGACGCAGCCGCTCGCGCAAGCGCGCCGCGTCCTCGGGCAGAGTGACGCAGAGCGCGGCAAGACGCAGGAGCGGATCTTGTGGCGGGATGATCGCCACGACGCGCCGCAGCCGCGCCGGATTTGGCGCCAAGGCGAGGAGCGGATGTAAGAGCCCATCGGCGCATATATCCGCGCAAACTCTTGCTGCCTGCCTTGCGGAAAGAAGCTTCAAAAGCTCGGCGCGTATTCTTTCGCGCGAGAGGCGGGCAAGGCCGTCTCTTTGGCGAATGGCCGCCGAACGCCCAGCGGAATCGAGCGGGCCTTCGCCGAAATCGGCGGAAAAGCGGAAGAAGCGCAGAATGCGCAGATAGTCCTCTTCGATGCGCCGCGCGGGCTCGCCAATGAAACGCACTTTGCGGGCAGCTATATCGGCGAGGCCGCCGGTGTAATCGAACAGTCTTCCGTCGCGCGTCATCGAAAGCGCGTTCATCGTAAAATCGCGGCGCAGCGCATCGGCCTTAAAATCGCGGCCGAAAAGGACTTTCGCATACCGGCCGTCGGTCGCGATGTCCTCGCGCAAGGTTGTTAGCTCGAAAGTCCTCTTCCCGGCGAGCACCGTGACCGTGCCGTGGGCGACGCCGGTCGGGATGACGCGCAAGCCGGCGGACGTCGCCCGCGCCATGATGGCCTCGGGAACAAGAGTGGTCGCGAGATCGATTTCATGCACCGGCCGGCCCAGGAGTGCATTGCGTAAGGCGCCGCCGACAATGCGGGTTTCCTCGCCTTCCTGAGCGAGCGCCGCAAAAACGCCGAGCAAGGCTTGGTCGCCGAACAACGCGGCGAGGGCCTCGGGCGCCTCGATGCCCCGGGCTTCCGCTTCCCTCATTGCATGCGCCCCGGCACAAGCTTCCCGTTTTCGATGTGGGCCGGGACATATGCGCCCTCGTGGCGTGGCGCGAAAATACCGAAGGCGATCATGCCGGTGACGGCGATGGCAAGGCCGGCCAACGTCAGCGTCGAGACCGCGCCTTTCGTCCAATGCTCCATCGCGAACGGATAGTTCCGGCGCAAAACGAGATAGATCGTATAGGCGGCGAAGGGCGAGGCGAACAAAAGGGCAGGTTCGAGGATGGCGCGCCACATCAGGAATTGAGCCTTTCGGAGAGATTGCGCAAAATATCCGTGGTCACGCCCCAAATATTCCGCGCGCCATAGGGCATCGCATGGAAATGCCCCAGTTTTCGGTCGCGGCATCTTCTTGGAGTTGTGTTGTGGCCACGTTTTTTATCGTATCGGAATGTCGTCCATGCTCCATGCACGGGCACCCATCATGCGCGCAGGCTGTTATATGGTGTGTTGGCTTCTTTTTGAACGACCGCAAACTGGGAGCTGATGAACGGGAGGGCTCCCGGTTTTTCGGTCTGCCCATATCCAGGTGACCTCTTAGCTCCCACCTCTCAAGCGGAAAAAGCAGTTTTGACGATCTTGGGTTTGACCGTGGCGCCCGGCCGTCCGGTCTTGCCCTTGCCAGTCCCTATGCGCCGCGGCCAATCGCTGGGGAGCCGCCGGCTTGAACGGCATGACGGTCGCGACGCCGCCATGCCCCCTCGGTGTGAGCGGCTGCCCACATCGGCCACCGAGGCCTTTCTTCATCACCGGGCAGGGTTTTTTCGAGCCAGGCCGCGATTCCTCGCGGCTGCCTGGACCGCGGCAAAAAAACGCGATAATGTATTTTACTGATAGGCGCCAGAGCGCATTAAAACCGCGCGCTCATAATGAGCAATATGCCATATTGTCTGGCGCCTGTTGATAACGTGGAATCATGTGGATTGGTGCGGCAAGTGGCTTGCCATATCTGAGCGCCTTCGATATTTCAACATCCACAATGTCAACCCTCTCCGTCATCCGCGACAAGAAGCGGCAGCTTTCGCGTCAGATTGAACGTGGCGAAGAAGCACTCGTTCGATTGCGGGTGCAACTTGCTGACTTCGAAGCGGCCGAGCGCGTTTTAATTGCGCTCGGCGACAGCCAAGAAGAAGAAGAGGTGGTTGCGCATGTAACAAATGGTGCAGGCCAAAGTCAGGCCGTCAAAGGCCGGAAGCCTGTCGGTCTCCCGTCTGTTTCGGCAATGATCATGCAAGCCTTAGAAAAAGCGAGGGAGGATGGTCGGACCGGGCTCGCGCCGACTGAGCTTCTTTCCTTCGTTCAGGAACACTATTGGCGGGATGCACAACCTAATGACGTGGGTAGCACTGCTTGGCGAATGTGGAAGGCTGAAAGGTTGGTAAAGCCAGACGAAAAGTCGTCGATTTATTCTTTGCCGAGCGCAAAACGGAACGCCGCCTGACCCGCAAAAGCGAGTCAGGCCATAAAATCGGGCGTAGTGTAAGGAAGCACGTTGCAGGAATCTTGCCTCGGTCGCCCCGGGGCCCTGCAAAAGAGAGGGGTTCGAATTCCCCTTCGCCCGCCCCTTCCAAAAGGGAGGGCCCTCTCCTTCCATAAGAGAGGTATTAACTAGAACTAGGCCGCCTGATTAGGATTCCACGCCTAATCAGGCGATTCCATATTTTTATTATATAATTTAATTTCAGCGCGATGTCACTAGAAAAGTGATTCGCGGGACGAAAAACTCTGTGGATTCAGGGTCATGGCCGATAAGCCATTGAAAAATGAGTCACTTCCGGACGCGGAAATCGCGGCCCGTATGGATCGTGCTATCCGCCGATCCTTACAAATGCCTCCCAAACTTCACAAAGACTCCCGGAAGCCGCGCCCCCGTAAGGCAAAAGCGGCCGCCGCAAAGCCCGAAACTGAGCCCTCGTAAGCCGCCGCTTAGGCGGCGTCGTGCCCGTCAATGCTGCGATAGGTCAGCCTTTTTCCAGTCGCGCCCTTGATTGCGAGCATAGTGCGCTCACTGTCTTCAATGCCGAGCTTCGACCGGTTCGAATATCTAAAATCGAATTCATGCAAATACCGCTGTAAATGTTGCTCCCCGCAATGTTGATACACGCCAGTCATGCCTCTTTTGAAAATTGAGAAGAAGCCTTCAACGGAATTTGTGCAGGCATCTCCACGCTTATATTCATGTTTTCTGTGATGTATGCTTTCATGCTTGTGAAATTTGTGGCCAGCCTCTTTATAGTGCCGCGCTTCATCAGTGTTTAACGTGCTAGCTAGTATGACGTTATTAAATAAAACATTCTTGATGGTTTTGGCCGTCAAATCTTCGACCTTGACGGATTTGGCCCGACCGCCGCGCTCGACAAGAGAAATGATTTTCCGCTTTGAGCCGATGCCCCGCTTCTTTTGCCAACCCTTGTCATTGATGAACACGTCATTGGACGGCCCCTGGAATGTTTCGTCAACCTCGACCACTTTGTCCTTTCCGCCAAGCGGCTCAGGATCATCATCAGCCATAGCTTCTCTGATCCGATGCGCAACAAACCATGCTGTCTTATATTGCACCTTCAAAGTCCGGCTGAGTTGATGCGCCGAAAATCCCTTTTTCGACGAGGCCATGAGCCGAAAAGCCAACAACCATTTATGAAGCGGCAGGTGTGACCGCTCGTAAACAGCTCCCATTCTAACCGTGAACTTGTCTTTACAGGATGTGCAATAATACCAGCCCGGTCCCATGGAGCTCCCTAGAAGGGGCCGGATGCCATCTTTGATGACGCCACAGTGCGGGCAGATAGGGCCATCCGGCCACCGAGTTGCCTCAAGGTGCGCCCGTGCGGCGTCTTCATTATGATAAATTGCGTTGCTTAACTCGACGGGTGTCATGGTCAATCTCCTTGACCATGACTATGGCATACCTGGCGCCATCAGTCAAGTGCATAATCGCGCAAAAAACACTTGCCAATGAGAACAAACCAGGTACAATTGATACATCGCAGCAAACGTTGCGCATAGGCCCCGCTCATGCCAGAAGGGAAGATCACCATGACCCAAGCAAACCTCCGTCTCGTGGAAGGGACGTCCGTGGAC
>DATBYR010000244.1:0-4721 GCA_036513565.1 Methylocella sp.
CGGCTGGGAATGCTGGTGCGATGGCATGGAGGTCTCGCAGTTCACCTATTTTCAGCAGGTCGCGGGAATTGAGTGCGCGCCGGTGTCGGGCGAACTGACCTACGGGCTGGAGCGCCTCGCGATGTATGTGCAAGGCGTCGAGAATGTCTACGAGCTCAATTTCAACGGCCGCGAAGGGTCCGAGAAGGTCACTTATGGCGACGTCTTCAAACAGGCCGAGGAGGAGTATTCACGCTATAATTTCGAAGCCGCGAATACCGCCGTTCTGTTCCAGCATTTCAAGGATGCGGAAGCCGCGTGCCGCGCGCTCCTCACCCGCGGAGACGAGGGCGATCGCCATCTGCTGGCGCTGCCAGCCTACGATCAATGCATCAAGGCGTCGCATATTTTCAATCTGCTCGACGCGCGCGGGGTGATTTCGGTGACCGAGCGGCAAAGCACTATTTTTCGCGTGCGCGATCTCGCCAAGGCGTGCGGCGTCGCTTGGCTCAAGACACAAGGCGGCGGGGGCTTGAGGTTGCAGTCGAACCCGCGAACGCGCCCCAGGCATCAGCACCAAAAGCACCAGACTACGTCGAGGAACACCGTGTCGTAACGATTTGCCTTGTCCAAATCCGCGATTAAGACACCGCCACTGCGATTCATACATCGCTTTGCCTTACGGTACGATCGAGCAAAGGGCGGTGGCGTGGCGGAACCGATCGTGCAAGCCGCGACTTGGAGCATGATCCGATTCTGTCGGATCATGCTCCGGCTAACCGGGGACGCTGCGGCCCCCGGCGCAATGGCCGTGGGCTCAGCGCAATGGCGATAGCATCGGGCGCCCTAATTAGTAGTAATAATAGGGGCCGTAATATCCGCCGTAATATCCGTAGTAGGGGTGCCCGTAATAGGGCCAGCCGCCCGTCGCCAGCGCGAATGGAACCGTAGCCAAGCCAAGGGCGGCGCCCGCAACCGCCGCGCCCGGGTTCCAACCATAACGCCTGTGGTAGTATCTGTGATGGTACCCGCCATAGTGCCTATAATAATGCCGATGACGATAAGCGACCGGCTCGGTCTGCGTTTGTGATGGCGCTATGACATTCGAGCTCGGTACGCTCATAGGACCGGCTGAAGCGGTCGCGGTAAGCGCGAGCAAGGCAGTACCGGAGACAATGGAAATTCTTTTCGTATCCATGACACACCTCCTTTTGGGGTTATGCAACACCTCCTGTGAAGTTCTGCAAACGCCTGTCTGGCTCCTTTGTTCCGCCCCGTCGAAAATCGTTGAAGCCATACCGATTTTTGCGCTCTCGGGTTTTCCTCTTTGACAAGCTCCGTCTATACAAGGCGAGCTGTTGCCCGCTCACCCAACGTCGCCGAGCTACGAGCCGTATTGAAACGCCACGATGCCCGACCTTTTGCTCGAGCTTTTCTCCGAGGAAATCCCAGCCCGCATGCAGGCGCGGGCGGCGGAGGATCTCCGCCGTCTCGTCACCGGAGCCTTGCGCAAGCGCGGCCTTTCGCATGAAAGCGCCGCGAGCTTCGCCACGCCCAGGCGGCTCGCCTTGCACATAGCAGGTCTGCCGGCGCGCCAGCCCGATATGCGCGACGAAAAGCGAGGGCCGCGGGTCGGCGCGCCCGATGCCGCGGTGCAAGGTTTTTTGAAAAGCGCGGGTCTTAAATCGCTCGCGGAAGCCAAAATCCAAAGGGATTCCAAAAAAGGCGAATTCTACATCGCCGTCACGAAGCAAAAGGGCAGGGAGACGATCGAGGTCTTGGCCGAGGTCTTGCCCGCCGCGATTAAAGGCTTTCCATGGCCGAAATCCATGCGCTGGGGCGAGGCCTCGGCGCGGACCGGCTCGCTGCGCTGGGTGCGCCCGCTGCACGCGATCCTCGCCACATTCGGCCCCGAGACCGAAGCGACCGAAGTAGTGCCTTTCGCTGTCGACGGCGTCGCCGCCGGCAACTTCACCTTCGGCCACCGGTTCATGGCGCCCAGCGAAATCAAGGTGCGCCGATTCGACGATTACGTGGCGGCGCTGGAAAAAGCCAAAGTCGTGCTCGATCCGGCAAGGCGGCGCGACATCATCCTTTATGACGCGCGCGACCTCGCCCTAGCGCAAGGACTCGAACTCGTCGAGGACGAAGCGCTCTTACACGAGGTCGCGGGGCTGGTCGAATGGCCGGTGGTGCTGATGGGCGAATTCGACGCCGCTTTTCTCGACCTCCCGCCGGAAGTCGTCAGGACAACGATCCGTGTCAACCAAAAATGTTTTGTGTTGAAGGATCCTTCGAGCGGACGCCTCAGCCACAAATTCGTGCTGGTTGCGAACATCGAGGCAGCCGATGGCGGCGCGGCGATCGCCGCCGGCAATGGGCGGGTCGTGCAAGCGCGGCTTTCCGACGCCAAGTTTTTTTGGGAGACCGACCTCAAGGTCAAACTCGAAGACAGATTGGAAAAGCTCGATCAAATTGTCTTCTATGAAAAGCTCGGCACCCAGGGCGGGCGGGCCAGAAGACTGGCCGGGCTTGCCCGCGAGATTGCCCCGTACACTGGTGCCGAGATTGCTCTCGCCGAGCGCGCCGCGCGTCTCGCCAAGGCCGATCTGACATCCGAAATGGTCGGCGAATTTCCTGAATTGCAGGGGGTGATGGGGCGTTATTACGCACTCGCGCAAGGCGAGCACCCAAGCGTCGCGGAGGCGATCGAGGATCACTACAAGCCGCAAGGCCCAAGCGATCGCGTGCCGCGCGCGCCGGTTGCGATCAGCGTCGCGCTCGCCGACAAGCTCGACACGCTGACCGGCTTCTTTGCCATTGGCGAAAAGCCGACCGGCAGCAAGGACCCTTACGGTTTGCGCCGGGCGGCACTTGGCATTATCGCGCTCATCCTCGAAAACAACCTGCGTCTTCCGCTGCGATCTCTTTGCGACGTCCTCGCGCAAATCCCGTTCGTGGAGGAGCAGGACGTATCGGTTGGCGGTCCGGACGAATTGTTCGATCAGCTCATGAGCTTTTTCAGCGAGCGTCTCAAGGTCTATTTGCGCGAGCGCGGTGCGAGGTACGATCTCATCGACGCGGTGTTCGCCTTGTCGGGACAAGACGATCTCCTCCTGATCGTATCTCGCGTCGAGGCGCTAGGGCATTTTCTCGATACGGAAGACGGCACCAACGTGCTCGCCGGTTATCGCCGCGCCGCCAATATTCTCCGCGCCGAGGAAAAAAACGATGGGCCGAGCGCCTTCCACGGCGCCTGCGATCGTTTGCTTCTTCAAGAGATCGCCGAAAAAAAACTTTGGAACGTCATTCAAAGCGTTAGCGCGGATACGCGGCATCATTTGGCGCTCGCCGAGGCGCGCATCGGCCGGCCCGAATATGCACAACAAACGCCTTTTGAAGATGCGATGGAATGCTTGTCGTCGCTTCGGCCGCCGGTCGATGATTTTTTTGACAAAGTGACGGTGAACGCCGGAGATCCGCGGCTGCGGCGCAATAGGCTGCGACTCTTGAATGAATTGCGACGCGCGATGCACGCCGTCGCAGATTTGTCCAAGGTTGCGGGGGTAAGCGCGGAGGCAGATTCCAGCGCATGAATTTCGCGTCGTAGTCTATCCGTCGGTCAATGGGTCCGCTTCCAAGCGCCCCCATGTCAGGAGAACGGAAAGGACGCAGGATGAGGCTGACACCGGCGGCTGTCTGGGGATTGCCGGCTGACCTCTAAATTCGAGAAGAAATCCCTCAATAGGCGTCAAGCTTGGATAAGGAGAAAACCACGGAGCGTCGTGAATTCCTTGCCGCGTTGGGAAGCGCGGCGGCGGTTTCGTCCGCTTCTCAGGTCTTTGCTCAGACTAGCGGCGGGAGCCCTCAGAAGGCCAAAGTTGCCGTTTACGTCTTACTTGAAGCCAAGCCCGGGAAAGAAGAGGCGGCTGCCGAGTTCTTGCGCCAGGGCAAGGCATTGGTCGAGGCCGAACCGGCGACGATTGACTGGTTTGGCGTTCGTTTCGGACCCTCAACCTTCGCTATTTTCGACGCTTTTCCCGATGAGGCCGGCCGGCAAGCGCATTTGGCCGGGAAAGTGGCCGACGCGTTGATGGCGAAAGCCGGAGACTTGCTGGCCCAACGCCTTCGATCAAGATGGCCTACGTTCTGGCTTCGAAATTGCCCGGCTCTTCAAGCGATTGGCGCAGCCGGCGTTACTCCACGATGAGGCCGAGCCTGCAACTCGGTCTCGATCGCGCTAAACCCCCAGCATCCGTGAAGGGGAAGCTGGACCGCAGCCTGGTCCGGCGGAAGCGGGCGCGCCCGCTCGCACCGCGGGCCGTGAACTCACAGTGCCGTGAACCAGCAACCCATCGTTGAGTTGGAACAAGCCGACTCTCTAGCGTTCACGAAGATTTGCGCACGCGAAAAGCAGAATAACTAGTCGCGCCCCTCGGCAAATAAATATTTTAGATGCTCGGGACAACAAAAAATGATTTCCCCGGCTCCCTCGCAGCGCGTACCTTTCCGGAACTCTGCAAGCCGGACGAGCATTAGTCAATGTGCATGTTCGCCACCGGCGAGCAATGATAGACTATAGACTAGAGAGAGATAGACAGAGAAAGAGGCAAGTGACATGAGCTTAGTATCAGGAACTGCGCGCACCGGCGAGGCTGCGGCCGTCGCCGAGGCGCCCCTTTTCAACGGGATTCCGTTGATTCTCGGGACGATCGCGATCAACGTCTTCTATGTCGGCGTTC
>DATBYR010000245.1:0-2014 GCA_036513565.1 Methylocella sp.
GGGCGGCGGGATCGCGCCGGACATGCGTGTCGGCGATAAAAAAGGCGCCCTTATTGGTGATCATCAAGCACATCGCGGAAAGATCGGTTGCGCCGGGAACGAGCCCGATAATGTCCTTGATGTAGCGCAACCGCGGATGAAAGCGGCCGTCGAGGCCGCAAATCATGGCGTCGGCGTCGCCACGCTTCACCGCGATCGCCGCGATCACCGTCGAATTGGTCCGCACCAGGGTCCGCGCGGCCTTGGGCGTGATCCCCCGCCGCCCGGACGCATCGAGATAGGCCGCGACATAATCGCGATAGCGCGGATCGTCATTTGGATCGACAAGATCGAAATCTTTCCCCGGCCGCACCGCCAGGCCGAACCGTTCGATACGGGTCTCGATCACTTCGGGACGTCCAACGAGAATAGGTTTTGCAATCCCTTCCTCGACGACGGTTTGAGTCGCGCGCAGCACCCGTTCATCCTCGCCTTCCGCGTAAATCACGCGCTTGGGGCAAGCTTTGGCGGCCTGTATCACCGGCTTCATGACGAAGCCGGAACGGAACACAAAGCGGGACAATGTCTCTTCATAAAGGGCGAAATCGGCGATTGGCCTTTTCGCAACGCCCGTGTCCATCGCGGCCTTGGCGACCGCCGGCGCGATGCGCAGGATCAGGCGCGGATCGAAAGCCGCCGGAATAAGACTGTCCTTGCCGTAATGCCGCGCCTTGCCACCGTAGGCCCTGGCAACCACGTCGGACGGCGGCTCATGCGCCAATTGGGCGATCGCACGCGTCGCGGCGAGCTTCATTGCCTCGTTGATGGCCGTGGCGGCAACGTCGAGAGCGCCGCGAAAAATGTAGGGAAAGCAAAGCACGTTATTGACTTGATTCGGAAAATCGGAACGTCCGGTGCAAATCAGGGCGTCCGGCCGCGCCGCGAATGCCACGCCTGGCTCGATTTCGGGAGTGGGGTTGGCGAGCGCCATGATCAGCGGCCGTTCGCCCATCTCCTTCGCCATCTCCGGGGTCAAGACGCCTCCCGCCGAAAGCCCGAGAAAAATATCGGCGCCGCCGATGACATCCTTGAGCGCGCGCGCATCGGTATCCTGGGCATAGATCTCAACGTAACTATTCATCAACGCCTTGCGGCCGCGATACACCACACCTTCGATATCGGTGACAAAAATGTTCTCGCGCTTGGCGCCGAGAACGACCAAGAAATCCAGGCAGGCAAGCGCGGCCGCGCCGGCGCCCGATGTCACAATCTTGACGCTGCCAATTGTTTTACCGGTAAATTCCATGGCGTTGAGGACCGCCGCGCCGACGATAATCGCGGTGCCGTGCTGATCGTCGTGAAACACCGGAATCGACATGCGTTCGCGCAGCTTGCGCTCGACTTCGAAACATTGCGGCGCCTTGATATCCTCGAGATTGATGCCGCTAAACGTTGGCTCCAGCGCGGCTATGATGTCCACCAGCCGGTCGACATCGGTTTCCGCGATCTCGATGTCGAAAACATCGATCCCCGCGAATTTCTTGAAAAGAACCGCCTTGCCTTCCATCACGGGTTTGCCCGCGAGGGGACCTATGTTGCCAAGTCCCAAGACCGCGGTGCCATTGGTTACCACCGCGACGAGATTTTGCCGTATCGTAAGTTCGGCCGCCGCGCGGGGATCGACGGCGATCGCGAGGCATGCCGCGGCGACGCCGGGCGAATAGGCAAGCGACAGGTCATGTTGCGTCCCAAGCGGCTTGGTTGCCACGATCTCGAGCTTGCCGGGGCGCGGCGAACGATGGTAGAGCAGCGCGCTCGACGCCAAATCGGGACTGATGGAATCGGCCATCGACCTGCTTTCTATCTGAACCTAGGGCACGAATAACCGGAGCCCGCGCCGATGTCCACCATGGCGAGCAAAGCGTGCGGGCGGTATTCAACGCGTCGCGTCCGCGCCAAAACCCGCGGAGGATTGGCCGCAAGGCCACCGCCGGATACAAGACGAACGCATCACACAAAGACCAGTCATGGCCGC
>DATBYR010000246.1:0-5666 GCA_036513565.1 Methylocella sp.
AGTGAAACGACGGGCAAACCGAAGCGGTCGGCAAGCTGCATGAGGCGCACGGCCTTGCGATAGCCTTCCGGCCGTGCCATGCCGAAATTATGCTTAATGCGTGCTTCGGTGCCGGAGCCTTTTTCCTGCCCAAGAACGCAGATCGCACGGCCGCGAAACCAGCCGAAACCGCCGACGATCGCGGCGTCCTCGCCAAATTGCCGGTCGCCCGACAAGGGCGTGAAATCGCGCACGAGAGTCTTGACATAATCGCTAAAATGCGGCCGCTGCGGATGCCGCGCGACTTGCGTCTTCTGCCAGGGCGTCAGATTGGCATAAAGATCGGCAAGTGCCTTCTCGGCCTTGGCTTCGAGCCGGGTCAGGTCCTCGCCAATGGCAACGGCATCGCCCTTCGCCGCGAGCTGGCGGAGTTCCAGAACCTTGGCTTCGAGTTCGGCGACTGGTTTTTCAAAATCGAGATAGCTTTGCATTGCCGCCGGAGAGGTTATGCCAAGGACCGGACCCGCCTTGGCGCCGCCAAATTTCCGTCGTGGCACCAAAAGGACCAGGAATTCACGAACCGAAACCAACCGCAAAATGCATTGGCATTTTGTGCCCTTAGTAATTCAGGAGCGCGGAAACTCGCTATTTTGAGCCGCGAAGTCAAGAAGCCGCGCCGGCGGTGCGGGTGGTTTGGAGGCAGATCGGCGTTAAGCCGCGTGCGAGGCGGTTTCGCCGGTCAACACCGCGTAAAGCGCGCTGACGTCGCGCCCGGCGCGAAGCTTCGTCGTAACTCTTGGGTCGCGGAGCACGCGCGCCATCCGTGCCAGCGCTTTCAGATGGTCGGCGCCAGCCGTCTCCGGCGCGATTAAAAGACAAATGAGATCGACCGGCGCGCCGTCGAGGGCATCAAAATCGATCGGGCGGGCAAGCCTCGCGAAAATCCCGAACATTGTTTTTGCCCCGGCGAGCTTGGCGTGAGGAATGGCGATCCCTTCGCCGATTCCGGTCGAGCCGAGCCGCTCGCGCTGGAGCAAGGCATCGAAGATTTCCCGCGCCGCAAGGCCGGAAATCAAGCCCGCTCGATCGCTCAGTTCTTGAAGCGCGTGCTTCTTCGAGCTCACCTTGAGGGAAGGGACAACCGCCTCGGGGGTGATCAATTCGGTCAGCAGCATAGGTTGAAAGTATCCGGTTCGGGTCCGCAGTTGGGACATAATTCTGGATGGTCCAGGGCCGAGGCGGGGCCACCCGGTGCCTCGCGCGAGGCTCCGGTCTTTATCACTCCCGGCCTGGATCGATCCAGCCGATATTTCCGTCAGGGCGGCGATATACGACATTGGTCCGCCCATCGGAAGCGCGACGAAAGACAACGACTTGGGCGTTGGTCGAATCGAGCTCCATCGCAGCCCCGGAAACGGTCATCTCCCGGAACCGCGATGATGGCTCGGCGATGACCGCCGGATGGCGATCGAGTGTTTCGCCTTGATCCGCCCATGGCTCGTTGGGTTGAGTGCCGGAAGCTTTCTCGCCCAAAAATTGTTCTAGCTTGGTCCTGCCGTCCGCTGCCGTGCTGGCGTGATGATCCAAGAGCCGCTCTCTATGGCGCCGGATCTGATTTTCGATGAGATCCGCGGCGCGATTGAAACAGGCATAGGCCTCATGCGCCTTGGCGTCTGCCTGCACCGTGGCGCCGGACATCAGGTGCAAGGTGCAATCGGCCCGGAATCCCGATCCTTCCGGTTCAATTGTCACATGGCCGGCGGCCGGACCAGCCCGGTATTTCGTCAGGGTGGAATCGATTCGCGCCTCGATGTGCGCGCGAAAAGCTTCGCCGATGTCCAAATTCTTGCCCGAGACACGCAAAGTCATTGCCCATTCTCCGTTACCAGTGCGGCCGGCAATTCTGGCCGCCGAATATTATCCAATCGGCCGTGACGAATGACCGTCGAGTCTAGCCCTCACTTTATCGAAGCTTGGCGGATTGACCGAGGCGGCGCGCTTGCGCGCGGCCCATTGGTGTACCAAAATCGCTTCAAGCGTTAGGAGGCTCTCCGCACGGAGTCAATGGTTCGATGAACGTGCTCCTCGCATCCGTTACAAAACGCCTAGGTCGTGAACGAGAGCGCGCCGTCGCTTCGCTGGTCCAAAACCTTCGCTTCGCGCGTTCCGCATCGCTCAGGTTCGTTTTTTGGCTCGCATGGAGGGCATTATACACCTATCCCAAGTTCCCCAGATGATGCGCTAATTTGCTGCGCGGGCGGGACGATCAGCTATAATAATCAGGATATTGCATGTTGTTGATCGAGGCGGCCGTGACGAACCCGGCGGGTGAATCCAGTGGCGAGATTCTCAGGCTTTTCGATCGTCATGAGTTCGCGCAAAAACCAAGGGGGAGGTACGTCTTGATGCCAACAAAATCGGCGCTGTCCGGCGCTCGGCGCGCCCGAGTCACTGGCTTTGGCGCACGGGAGCCCCGCGTCGAGAGTATCCGCCGAAAGCGGCAATATTAGCCTAAACGAGGTCGGCATCCGGTGGATATAGGTTTACTAGGGGCACTGGCCTGGCTTTTTTACGCAATCATTGCTGCCTTCGGCTTCCCACCCTTTGCCTTTACCTTTGGTACCGACACAGGCGCTACAGCTAGTCTGGTTCTTCCCCTTGATCTTGTTCGTGCATGAGCTGTCAGTGTAACAGGTGCCATTGGCTGCGTATGCAGTCGTACAAAGCGCGAGCGAAATCGCGAGTGCTGCAGAGATCTTGAACATGGTGGGTTTCCCTTCGAGGCTCACGCTTGAATTGAAATTGGGGGACGCTTTTCGGTCATCGACTTTATCCGACATCCACCAGATCACGGCCTTGTTGAGGCTGATATTGCCGATTTCGAAGGATTTTGGCAATACCAATTCCTCGAAACGGGGCGCCCGTGCACCGAAGCCGGTGAGTCGGCGCGTGGCGCGCCGGCCAATGCCGATTTTGTTGGCATTAAGACGCACCACTCTCATGGGTTGCAACGAACGCACGACCATCGAACGCCTTACGCTAAGAGTGTGATGAGCGGCTTGGCGCACTTCCGCGATCAGCCGCAGGATGTCGGATTATCGTGCTCTACGCTATCTTGCCAAGGGCAGCCTCGAAGCGCTCTTTGTCTTCGTCGTAGCCGAGCGCGCGAGCGGTCTCGACGAAGCGCTTGTATTAGTTTTCTAGCGACATCGTACCCTGAGCGAGCCTTGCGGCTGCAAGATCATTGGTTCTTGGATTGCGCGCGCCTCATCAACTTCTCGCCTTTTCGCGCCGGCGTTCCACCGAGGAAGGGATTTTCAGGCTTTCGCGGTATTTGGCGACCGTGCGCCTGGCGATGTCGATATTGGCTTCCTTCAGCCTACCGGCGATTGCGCCGTCGGACAGAATTTGCGAAGGACTTTCCTGGCCGATCAGCTGCCTGATCCGGAACCGCACCGATTCGGCGGAATGCGCGGCGCCGCCGTCATGCGCGGCGAGCGAGGCCGTGAAAAAATATTTGAGTTCGAAGAGACCGCGCGGCGTCGCCATATATTTGTTGGAGGTCACCCTGGAGACAGTGGATTCATGCACACCAACCGCCTCCGCGATCGTCTTGAGATCGAGCGGGCGCAAATATTCGACGCCATGAGCTAAGAAACTATCCTGCTGGCGCACGATTTCGCTGGAAACCTTCAGAATCGTGCGCGCCCTTTGTTCGAGACTCTTTGTCAGCCAATTGGCGGTTTGACGGCAAGCCGAGATAAAATTCCGGTCGGCCTCCTTCCCCTTCCCGTTCCCCTTGCCGACCCGCGTCGTATAGCTGTGATTAACCAGAATGCGCGGAAGAACCCCCGTGTTGAGTTCGACATGCCACGAGCCGTCGGGCAGCGGCCGCACGATGACATCGGGCAGGACGGGCGCGATCGACCCGCCGCCGAAGACTCGCCCGGGCTTGGGATCGAGCCGCCTGATCTCGCCCAGCATGTCGAGAATGTCCTCTTCGTCGACTTTGCAAATCTTGCGGAGCGCCGCGAAATCGCGTTTTGCGAGCAGGTCCAGATGGCCGACGAGCGCTTGCATGGCCGGGTCGAACCGGTCGCGCTCGCGCAATTGGATGGCGAGGCATTCGGCGAGATCGCGGGCGCCGACGCCGGAAGGTTCGAACCCTTGGATGAGGCGGAGGATGCGTTCAGCCTGTTCCAGCGGGGTATCGAGACGTGCGGCGATCTCGTCGAGCGAACCAGTAAAATAGCCGTTCTCGTCGATCGAGTCGATCAAGACCTGACCGGTCAGCCGGTCAGCCGTCCCGGCCGTGGCGAGCCCCAATTGCATTTCCAGATGTTCCTTGAGACTGGCCGGTGCCGCGATATAGGCTTCGAGGTTTGCCGCCGCGCCGTCACCGGTCCCGCCTGACGGCCCGGACCACGAAGTCGCCGAGAGACCCAAGCCGCCCGCCCCCAAACTGTATTCGGCCGGTGCCGGCGGCCGGCCGTCGTCGAAACTGTTCGACAATTCGGTGCCGAGGCTTGCCTCGAAGGCCTCGCGGTTCGTGGTCAAGAACGCCGAGCTCCAGCCGGCCTCGCTTGCCTCGTTGAAGTCCTCGCCCGGCGAAATCGCTGCGGGATCGATCCCGCCATCGAGGCCGGGCGGCTCGGGGCTGTCCTCGGCCCGTTCGAGCAAGGGGTTGCGCTCGAGTTCCTCCTCGATGAAAGCGGTCAAATCGAGATTGGAAAATTGCAGAAGCTTGATGGCTTGTAAAAGCTGCGGCGTCATCACCAGCGACTGGTTCTGACGCATGACGAGCTTGGCGGTAAGAGCCATGTCTCCGTGAAACCCTCAAACTACCGCCGCCTGCCCGTGACAAGGGCGCCGGCCCGATTGTCGGCCCAATTATTGCGTCTTGTTTGTAGTATAGCACAAAATATGCCTGCGTACACAACCGTCGCCTATTGACGTTTCTCACCATTGGGGTCCAGCCAGCATCAGCGAACGCACGCTGAGCTGTTTGTGTCTCGTCATATTTGGCAAGATCTTCGCCGTCTCTCAAGTCTCATTGAGAACGTAGAAATTTTTCCAGCAGGGGCAGGCGGCGTATAGCCGCGGCTCGCGTGTCAATGCTTTGGAGCACCGTCACAGCCCTCTGCCGGCATCATGCGAACGACTTCGCGGTCTAACAGTCAACCACGGCGCCAAATCGATCAGCAGCCAGCGCTCGACGCCATGATGGTGTGGGCGGCCCCGCCTCGACGGCATCAGAGTGCCAAGGCGTGGTCGCCGGAGCGCCACAAAGAGGGAGACCGTCCATGAAGAAGTTTATCAGAATCGGCGTCGATTTGGCCAAGAATTATTTTCAGGTTCACACGCTGGAGAGCGAAGGCGGGAAGGTTGCTTCGCGCAAGCTGACGCGGGCAGGGATGTTCAAATTCTTTGCGGAGGTCGAGCCTTGTCTGGTGGGCATGGAGGCCTGCGGTTCGGCGCACAACTGGGCGCGCACGCTCACAGCGATGGGTTTTGTGTGAAACTGATGCCGCCGAACTACGTCAAGTCCGGCGGCGGCGGCGTTGCTTTCGGCTGTGAGGCCACCGGCGGCTATGAAGACCTCCTTCTCGTGACGCTGTCGCAAGCCGGCACGCCGGGCTATTGCCTTCATCCTGCCGACATTTTGGCCTTTGCGCGGCTCAAGGGCA
>DATBYR010000247.1:0-9668 GCA_036513565.1 Methylocella sp.
AAACCCATGCCGCAAAGTCCGTCAGCGCGGCGCCAAACCGGCGATTTTCGAGCGCAGCGGCCCAAGTCGCCTCTCCCCGTCTTGCAGCACGCTTCAATCCCTCGTACCGCCTCAAATGGCGCCCCCGCGCCCAGGTCTCGAAACATTTTGGTACGATTGGTAGGCGCGAAACCGGACAAACCCGCGCGTGGAAAACGCTCTCAAAACTTGCCCTCGTAAACCTCTCCCCTGGTCCGCTCGCTGTCCAGCGGATCGACGACACCGCCGATCAGATTGGCTTCAAGCAGCGTTTCGGAGGTAAGCGCTCGGCGCAGCGGACGCAGACGCTGTCGCGTTGTCGCAATCTCGTCCTCGCGCCGCAGGAGCGCCGCCCGTGCCTCGGCCGCCCTCGCCGCTCGAAAGCCGCACGTCTCGCCCGGGCGCATTTGTGCGAGCCTGCCAATGTCCGCGCGGGCGACATGGCCGAGTTTTGGATAACCGCCGGTTGGCTGACGATCGGCCATGAGCACGAGCGGCTTCTTATCGCCCGCGACCTGGATCGCGCCGAGCGCGACGCCGTCCGACACGATGTCGTAGCCTCGTGCGTGCACGATGTCCGGCCCGTCAAAACGATACGCCATGCGGTCGGCCACCGGTGTTAGCGTGAACTGCCCTTCGAAGAAGGCGCCAAGAGTCGCCACTGTGAAATAATCGTCTTGCGGGCCAAGGACGACGCGGAAAGGATCGGGTTCGCGGGCGAGCCATGGCGCGTCGATCATTGCCTCGAAGTTCGCGCCGTCCAACCTCCCTGTCGAAGCGGCGGGCAAGACATCGCCTGCTCGCAGCATCCGCCCCTCTATCCCGCCCATCGCAGAGCGGCTATGGGTTGCCCGGCTGCCCATCGTAACTGGCGTCTCGAAGCCGCCTTCGACCGCGAGATAAGCGAAGGCGCCGGACTCGCCGGCCCGCGCCGCCAGGGTTTTGCCGGGCTCCAAGAGGAGCCGCGCCGCCTTCGGCAGCAACACCCCGTCGCGCCGCCAGAGAAAAGCCCCGCCCGCAAAGGCGATCGCGAGCGGCGCGCCTTCGCAGATGACTTCAAGGCCGCCGGTCGACACTTCGATTGCCGCCGCGCGGTCGTTGCCAAGGGCGGAGTTGGCGGTCCCGAACGCAACCCAGTCCATTGGACCCGCCGGGGTCACGCCATAGCGCAGATAGCCGTGGCGTCCGCCGTCCTGAATGGTCGCGCCTGGACCGGCGCGAAGCACGCGCAGGCCTCCCCGCATGTCAGATCTCATCCAAATATTCGTGGTGTGCGACAAGTTCTCCCGCGTCGGCGGCCGTACTCAAAACATCGAAGGCGGCGGGATCGATCCGTTCGAAGCAAAGCTCGTCGCCGATGCCGGCGAGAAAAACCGGCTCGCGTCGCGGATCGAACATCTTGACCGGCGTGCGGCCGACCCCGTACCAGCCGGTCGGCATGGCGCAGCTGGCGATGAGCGCCTGGCCGGCCGCGATCAGCAACGATCCGGGCGGCACTGGGGCTCGTGGCACGGCGCGGCGCGGGATCGTGAGTTCATTTGGCAGGCCGCCCAGAAACGTGAACCCGGGCGCGAAGCCATACATATAGACACGGTAGCGCCCGCCGAGATGCAGGCCGATGATGCGGGCTCGCGGCAAATCGAGAAGCGCCGCGACTTCGGCAATGTCCTCGCCGTGCGGCGCGTCGTAGCAGGCAGGGATGCGCCAGAGTTGTTGCCGCGTCCGCGGGGGGGCCGATGTGTAATCGAGCCCTGCGAGGGCTTCGACGAGCGCCTCCGTCGTCAAACGGCGCGGATCGAAATGGATCATGAGCGAACGATACGTCGGCACGGTCTCGATCACGCCTTCCCATTTCGTTTGTTGGAGGGCCGCGTCGAGCGCCAGGACGTGATCGTGGATCTTGGGATCGATCGCGGCGCCGAATTCGACAACGAGCGCGGATTCTCCGGCGGGCAGATAGCGTGGCTTGGGCAACATGCCTGAGCCTCGTCAAACCGGCGCGAAAGGCGCGAGCGCGATCCCGGCTTTCTCAAGGCGCGCGCGCACCGCCTTCGCCATGGCGACCGCATTCGGGCTATCGCCGTGGACACAGATGCTATCGATGCCAACAGCCAAGCGCTTGCCGGAGATTGTGATGATGGCTCCTTCCAAGACCATGGCGAGGACGCGCGCGGCGGCATCCCCGGCGTCGTGCAGCACCGCGCCGGGGCACAACCTTTCGACGAGACGGCCCGCGTCCGTATAGGCGCGATCGGCGTAGATTTCGCGGGCGACCGCAAGTCCTTGCGCAAAACCCGCCATTTCCAATTTTGTTCGGGCGGGAGCGAGGAAGCCGAGGCGAGGCTCGACCGCTTTCACCGCGCGCGCAATGGCCTGCGCGATCGCTTCGTCCTCCGCCGCGATATTGCTCAAGGCGCCATGGATCTTCACATAGGCGAGCCTTGCCCCCACATAAGCGGCAAGCGCGTTCGCGGCGCCGATCTGATAGGCGACGAGCCGCTCGATTTCTCCCGCCGTGAACGGCAATACGCGGCGTCCGAAGCCCCAGCGATCGGGAAATCCGGGATGCGCTCCCACCGCCACCCCCTTGGCCTTCGCCGCCTTGAAGGTCTTTGCCATGATCTCCGGATCGCCGGCATGAAAGCCGCAGGCAACATTCACGCTCGTGACAATATCGAGCATGGCGGCATCGTCGCCGATTTTGTAGGCGCCGAATCCTTCACCGCAATCGCAATTCAAATCGACGCTGCGCATGGCTTCGTACCTTATGGCGGCGGCGGATCTGTAACAAATTCCTCGCGCCGGTAACCCTGCGCATAAAGCAGGGCGGTCAGATCGCCGTGATCGATCCGCACATGGGCGGCGGCCGCGACTTTGGGTTTGGCGTGAAACGCGACGCCGAGCCCCGCGGCTTCGAGCATCGCGAGATCATTGGCGCCGTCGCCAACCGCAAGAACCTCCTCGACGGAGAGGCCATGCTTGTCGCGTAGCTGCTCTAGCGCCGCGAGCTTGGCGTCCTTGACGAGGACGGGCGCCGCGACAAGCCCGGTAAGCCGGCCGTCCTCGCCGAAAAGAAGCTCGTTCGCCAGATGTTCGTGAAAGCCGATCCTTTCCGCGATGACGGATGTAAAGACCGAGAACCCGCCCGAAACGAGCACGGTATGCGCTCCATTGGCCCGCATGGTTTGAACCAGCACACGTCCGCCCGGCGTCAAGGTAATTCTGTTGGCAATCACGTCCAAGATGGTGGCGCGGTCGAGGCCCTTGAGAAGAGCCACACGCTCCCGCAACGCCGGTTCGAAGGCGATTTCGCCGCGCATCGCGCGTTTAGTGATTTCGGCGACCTCCGCACGCTTTCCGATTTCAGCGGCGAGTTCGTCGATACATTCCTGGCCGATCATGGTCGAATCCATGTCGGCCAGCAAGAGCTTCTTGCGCCGCCCTTGCGCCCTTTGCACGATAACATCGACGGCGGCGTTATCGAGAGCGGAGCGGATCCGATCCGCGACGGCTTTTGCGTCGGCGGCGGGTCCGGGGTCGAAAGCAATGTCGGCGGCAATACGAGGATCGAGCCAGTTCAACGGCCCTGGCTGCCTTAAAACTTCGCTGGCCCGCCGGAGCATATCTCTGGTCAAAACCGGCAACGCCGGATTGCAGACAAGCGTTGCAGCATGCGTCATGGGGCGTCTCGGGCTCCCTCGCTTCGTCGGAGCCCTGCCTCGCGGCGGATGATTGCCTTGGAGGAGGGATTATCTGGCGTTATTTCATCGCAAGGCATGGATCAACGCAACTCTATATCGAATGATCAGGGCCGCGGCGAAGCCATTGACGGGTTCCCTTCGCGACGCGGGCCTGCTATCCCGGCGCCATGACAACCCGCGCGCTTGAAAACATCCGCAATTTTTCGATTGTCGCCCATGTCGACCATGGCAAATCCACCCTCGCCGACCGGCTGATCCAGGCCACCGGCGCGATATCCGAGCGGGATATGGTCGAGCAGGTGCTGGATTCGATGGATATCGAGCGCGAGCGCGGCATTACCATTAAGGCGCAGACGGTGCGCCTCGAATACAAGGCGCGCGACGGCAAGACTTATATCCTGAATTTGATGGACACGCCGGGCCACGTCGATTTCGCTTACGAAGTGTCGCGTTCGCTCGCCGCCTGCGAAGGCTCGTTGCTGGTGGTGGACGCGAGCCAGGGCGTCGAGGCGCAGACGCTTGCCAACGTCTATCATGCGCTCGATGCCGGCCATGAGATCGTGCCGGTGCTGAACAAGATCGATCTTCCCGCCGCCGAGCCCGAGCGCATCAAGCGGCAGATCGAGGATGTGATCGGGCTCGATGCTTCGCAGGCCGTGCTCATTTCGGCGAAGACCGGGCAGGGCATCGATCAGGTCCTGGAGGCGATCGTCACCCGCCTGCCTCCGCCGAAAGGGGACGAGACCGCGCCCTTGAAGGCGCTGTTGGTCGATTCCTGGTACGACGCCTATCTCGGCGTCGTCGTGCTTGTGCGCGTCATCGACGGGACGCTCAGGAAATACCAGAAAATCAAAATGATGGGAACGGACGCCCATTACGAGATCGACAAAATTGGGGTGTTCCGGCCGAAGATGCAGGACGAGGCGGAGCTCGGACCCGGCGAAGTCGGTTTCATCACCGCGCAGATCAAAGAGGTCGCCGACACGCGGGTCGGAGACACGATCACCGATGCGCGCCGCCCTTGCGCGGAAGCGCTGCCCGGCTTTAAGCCCGCGCAGCCGGTGGTTTTCTGCGGACTGTTTCCGGTCGATGCGGCGGATTTCGGCGATCTTCGCGCGGCCATGGGACGGCTTCGTCTTAACGACGCGAGCTTTTCCTACGAGATGGAGAGTTCGGCGGCTCTCGGCTTCGGTTTTCGCTGCGGGTTTCTCGGTCTCCTGCATCTCGAAATCATTCAGGAGCGGCTGGAGCGCGAGTTCAATCTCGACCTCATCGCGACCGCGCCTTCGGTCATCTACCGGATTCGTAAGCGCGGCGGGGATGTGCTGGAATTGCATAATCCGGCCGATATGCCGGATCCAGCGAAGATCGAGACAATCGAAGAGCCCTGGATTCGCGCGACGATCCTGACGCCGGACGATTATCTTGGCGCGGTATTGAAGCTCTGCCAGGAACGGCGCGGCGTGCAGGCCGATTTGAGTTATGCCGGCCAGCGGGCGATGGCGACCTATGATTTGCCGCTCAACGAAGTTGTGTTCGATTTCTATGATCGCCTGAAGTCGATCTCGAAGGGCTATGCGAGTTTCGACTATGCGATCACGGATTATCGCCCAAGCGATCTCGTCAAAATGTCGATACTGGTCAACGCCGAACCGGTCGATGCGCTCTCCATGCTGGTCCATCGCGACCGCGCCGAGGCGCGCGGCCGCGCCATGGTGGAAAAGCTCAAGGAGCTCATCCCGCCGCATATGTTTCAAATTCCGATCCAGGCGGCGATTGGCGGAAAGATCATCGCACGGGAGACGGTTAGGGCGCTGCGCAAGGATGTCACCGCGAAATGCTATGGCGGCGACGTTACCCGCAAGCGCAAGCTCTTAGAAAAGCAAAAGGCGGGCAAGAAGAAGATGCGGCAATTCGGCAAGGTCGAGATTCCGCAGCAAGCTTTTATCGCGGCGTTGAAAATGGATGGGTGAGGCAGGAGGCGGCCGCTAACCGGATTTCGCAGCCTGGCAACGCGCCTTCGCTTGCTCTTTCGCTTGCGTTTGGCCGAGGCCTCCGCTAGGCTTGCGGGATCTTAGTCGGGTGAGTTGCCAAATTGGCTTTCGATTCCAATATTTTGCACACAGGGAGCCACGCGCCGTTGCGCGGCACGCGATTGCTTTATTCCGGGTTGCTTCGTCTTATCCGCCCCTGAGGGCCGGCCGGGCGATGCGCCTGGGCGCTCAGGGGAACCCGGCAAGCCTTTAAAACCCAATTTCGACCGGACAAACGCCATGATAAGCCTAGATACTGCTCCCCCCGCGCCGCCCGCGCGGCAAAACGCGCAAGCGATCGTCATTTTCGACACCACCTTGCGCGACGGCGAACAATCGCCCGGCGCCTCGATGACCCTCGAGGAGAAACTGCAAGTCGCGGGCCTCCTCGACGCGATGGGCGTCGATATTGTCGAGGCCGGTTTCCCGGTGACCTCGGAGGGCGATTTCGAGGCGGTCTCGGCGATCGCCAGACGCATGAAGCGGGCGAGCGTCGCGGGTCTAGCCCGCGCGGCCGCGAAGGATATCGACCGTTGCGCCGAAGCGTTGCGTCCGGCGCTCCGCCCACGCATTCATTTGTTTATTTCGACCTCGCCGCTCCACATGAAATACAAGCTGCAAAAGCAGCCGGATGAGGTTCTCGAAATGGTCGCGGCAAGCGTCGCGCGGGCGCGCAACCTCGCCGGCGATGTCGAATGGTCGGCCGAGGACGGAACGCGTTCCGACATCGATTTTCTCTGCCGCTGCGTCGAGGCCGCCATCAAGGCGGGCGCCACGACCATCAATATCCCGGATACCGTCGGCTATGCGGTGCCGCATGAATACCGGGCTTTGTTCGAGACCGTGCGCGAAAGAGTGCCCAATTCGGACAAGGCGATCTTTTCCGTTCATTGCCACAATGATCTTGGTCTTGCCGTCGCCAATACACTGGCCGGTGTCGAAGGCGGCGCGCGGCAGGTCGAATGCACGATCAACGGCATGGGCGAGCGCGCCGGCAATGCCGCCATGGAAGAGGTCGTGATGGCACTGCGCGTGCGCGGCGACACAATGCCCTATCACACCAACATCGATGCGACGATGCTGACCAGGGCCTCAAAACTCGTCTCGGCGGTAAGCTCGTTTCCGGTGCAATACAACAAGGCTATCGTCGGCCGGAACGCTTTCGCGCATGAAAGCGGCATTCACCAGGACGGCATGCTGAAGAACGCCGGGACGTATGAGATCATGACTCCGGAAAGCGTCGGCGTGGCCAAGACATCGCTCGTCATGGGCAAGCATTCCGGCCGCCACGCTTTTAAGGAGAAACTCAAGGAATTGGGCTACGAACTGGGCGAAAACGCCCTCGAGGACGCATTCGCCCGTTTCAAGGATCTCGCCGATCGCAAGAAGATCGTCTACGATGAAGATCTCGCCGCCCTTGTCGACGACGAGATCGCCCATGCCTATGACCGCATCAAGCTTGTCGCGCTCACCGTGATCGCCGGGACCAAGGGGCCGCAATCGGCGGCCTTGACGCTCGATATCGCCGGCGAACAGAAGACGCATCAGGCCACAGGCAATGGCCCGGTCGATGCGATCTTCAATGCGATCCTCGCGCTCGTGCCGCACAAAGCCGTACTTGAACTTTTTCAGGTGCACGCGGTCACCCAAGGAACCGACGCGCAAGCCGAAGTTTCCGTGCGGCTCGCCGAGGACGGGAAATCGGTCACCGCCAAGGGCGCCGATCCCGATACCCTGGTGGCATCGGCGAGGGCCTATATCGCGTCCTTGAACAAGCTGATGGTCAAGCGGGGAAAGCAGCGTCCGGAGGTTTTGACGGGTTGAAGAATAATATTTAGCGCCGGGTCGTAGTGGGCTTTAGTAAATACCAGCCACTTTAGGAATAGGCGCCACCTCGCGGATTTTTGTTTTGCTTGCGATGTTCGAAAACATTATCAATTATTATCAACCGCCTAAATCTTTTGTTTTCATACTTAAGCCAATTAATTTCGTCCTCAGATAATCGGGAACAATCCTTGGGTGACCGCGTTACACGTCCGGCAATTCGCTAACAAGTCAAGGAGAGTTCCAGATGAGAAAAGGTTTGTTGACTACGATTGCGGGAGCGGCCCTGATCGTCGGCGGCGGCTTGGCCGCGGCCCAAGAGCGCATGGATGATTCGCCGGGCGGCGCAAGTGGAGCCCAGGGTTCTTCTCAACGCGAGCCGGGAGGCGCGGGGCACGAACGGCAATCCGGCGCCATGCAAAGCCCGGCCCAGGGATCGTCCGGCGCCGTCGAGGAAAAAGAGCGTCGCTCCGGCCACTCCGGCGCGATGCAGGGCCCGGCCCAGGAGGGGTCCGGCGCTGTCGAGCAAAAGAGGCCGCGTTCTGGCCATCCCGGCGCGATGCAGAGCCCGGACCAGGGGCGGTCCGGCGCTGTCGAGGACAAGAGGCCGCGTTCTGGCCAATCTGGCGTGACGCAAGGTCCAGCCAAGGAGCGATCCAGCACGGAACAATCCAGAGGCGGAGTCACGGAACAGCGGTCGGTGTCTACGACATTGTCTCAGGATCAGAGGACTAGGCTCCACGAAACTATCACCAGTGGGGATATCCGCCATGTCGACCACGTCGATTTCTCGCTGTCGGTCGGAATCCGAGTGCCCAATACCGTGACGTTTTACGATGTTCCAGAAACGATTGTATACATCGTGCCCCAATATCGCGGCTTTAAATATATTGTCGTGGGGCATAAGCTGGTGATCATCGATCCCGACACGCTCGAGATCGTGGCGGTTCTTCGGTCTTAACATCGCTCAAGACCGAGTTTCCGCGCAGGGCTGCCTCAGGGAGGCGATAATGCCCCCCGGGCCAGGCTATATTCCCACGGCAAAGGGGGAAGAACCGGGCAGAACTCACCTCGGTTCTTCCGCCGCGATGACGTGAAAAAAACTTCCCGTCACCTTGCCGCGCCGGTTTCCTTCCGCTTGCTCCGCCCCCCCATGCGCATCCCGGACGTAGGCGAAAGGCAGGTCACGCTCGCTCTTCGTCTCGATCGTGGCATAGTGAAACTCATGCCCGCGCAACAGGGCGCCTTTCGCACCCAACGGGTGGGCCTCGGCGAGACGCGCTTGCCGGTAGCCGAGTTGGAGCTTGCGTTTCGCAAAACTGAACGACACGCCAAGCAGTCCCGCCATGGAATGGGTGTGCCCCGCTTGATCGGTCAGGCTTTGCCCCAAAACCATGTAGCCGCCGCATTCGCCGTGCGCGGGCCGCGTCTCCGCGAACCGGCACAAGCCTTCGAGAAAGCGCTCCGCCGCCGCGAGGCGACCCCCGTGAAGCTCGGGATAGCCGCCGGGCAGCCAGCAAATATCGCAATGGTCGGGCGGCGGCTCATTGGCGAGCGGCGAAAAGAAAACGATTTCCGCGCCGGCGTTTCGCCAGCTCGCCAGAATATGCGGATAGAAAAACGAAAACGCCTCATCCCTCGCGATCGCGATGCGCTGCGCGGGAGGAGGCAAGGCGGGCGATCCGCCGCACGCCAATGCCGGGGATGTGCGGGCGAGGGACAAAATGGCGCCGGTATCGGCATGTTCCTCGATAAACTGGGCTATCCTGTCCAAAGCCGCATCGAGACCGGCGGTTTCACCCGCCTGCACGAGGCCCAGATGGCGCTCCGGCAGATTGATTTTTTCATCGCGTGGCAAGGCCCCGAGAACTGGGATTCCGAGTGCCTCGATAGAAGCGCTCACAAGCTGGCGATGCCGCAGGCTAGCTACCCGATTCAAAACCACTCCGGCGATTTTTATGCGCGGGTCGAAGCCGGCGCAGCCACTGACGATAGCTGCCGCGGTTTGCGATTGTCCGGTCGCGTCGAGCATGAGCAGGACCGGCCAGCCGAGCGCCGCCGCTACATCGGCGGACGAACCGGTCCGGCCAGG
>DATBYR010000248.1:0-4185 GCA_036513565.1 Methylocella sp.
GATGCTGCCGTGGTTAATCCGCGGTAGCACCTGCGGTCAAATACGATCGAAATCGCGACCGGCTTTTTAAAAGCTTTCGCGTATCAAAGCCCCCATAACAACAAGAAACGCGGGGGCGTTTTATGAATACTCAAGACAATCTGGTCCCTGGATACCAGGGCTTTCCAGCTATTGAACAACAGGGCTTTCGAATTCCTGAACAGCAGGGCTTTACCACCGAGGACATCCTCTGGGCGGTCGGCATCTGGTCGGTGATCCTGTGCCTGTCGCCGGTGATCGTGTTCTACATGCTGATGGTGGCTTGATCCCTCGAGACGCAGCCAAAAAAGGCCGCCGATCGAGGATGACGAGACAGCATAAAAAAACGCGCGGAAGCCGCGCGTTTCTTTGGTGAGAGTGAATAGGCGGCGAAGTTACGCCGCCTGCTTGTGCATCGCGCCGCTTGCCGACACCGTGCCGCGGATGGCCTTCACCGAGCGTTCGATCGCAGCCCACAATCTTGCGATTTCCGCCGCCGCGCGGCCTTCGGCATAATATTCGCGCGCGCCTTCGCCGTGGCCGAGCGCCATCAACAGGTCGGCGCGGTTGGTGATTTGCCCGCCCCATACCGGTGCTCGGAATTTTGCCAGCGCCTCGCGCGCGATCGCAACGATCGGGCTTTCGGCGTCGTCCCGGCGGGCCGGTGCGCCGTTGAGCACGACCGCATAGGGCTTGCGCAAGGCCCGGCACATCTGGATGGTTTCCTGCACCGCGTTGACGTCGAACACGCCCGGCCGCGCGGGAATGATGACCATGGTGGCGTTCTTGATCGAATCGTCCACCACCGCCGACAGGTTCGGCGGCGTGTCGATCAAAACCCATTCTACCCCGTCACGCTTCGCGTTAGCGACGATGCCACTGACGGAATTGACCGCGGTTTTGATCGGCGGTTCGTTGGTGCCGCGCAGTTTGTGCCACAGGGTCAGCGAACCCTGCGGATCGGCATCGATAAGCAGACAGGGCTTGGTTGCCTTGATCTGCGCAGCTAGATGAGCGGCCAAGGTGCTTTTTCCCGACCCCCCTTTACGCGAAGCAAAAACAATGACGTTCATTACCTTGGCCTCCAGATTGACCCCGGAGACAAAATGAATCAACGCGGTGATTCGTGAAAGAAAAATTTAACGTGCTGTCGCGATGAAGCCACTGATTAGTCGAAACGTTGGCTTTTGAGTCACACTGGGCGGCGCAACCGGCGCGAGCGCAAGATTTCTGCAGCACCATAGTAGGGATTACGCGAATTGCCGCGAGCCGGAATCCCGATTTGTAATTTTCAACCTATCCGAGCATCCGCGGGACCGGCTTTTCCCTGAAAAAAGGCAGCGGTCGCGAACAAAACGAGTCCGGTTCGCGGCAAGCCGCAAGCCCTCGAATCATCGAGCTTCCGAATCGACATGGCTGCGAATCAAGCAGGCTGCGAATCGACCGGGTCCAAATCCGACCGGGTGCAAATCGACCAAGGTGAAGGGCGACCGCCCGCGCGAGGCGAGCGGCTGCCGCCTGACCGGGCCTACTTCACATTGTCCCAGCTTGTGCCGTTGAAGCGCTGCAGCTGCATGTAGGTCACCACGCGATAGTCGGTCGGGCTGGTGTTGATGCGGCTGTCGGGCAACAACAGGCCAACGCGAAAATCCCGCAAATTCGCCGCCTGCTTCATGATGTTTTCGCGACTGAGATTGTCGCCGCACTGCTTCAGCACCTGTTCCAGCGTCTGGGCGAAGCTGTAGCCTGCAGCGGTCAGGCTGTCGTTGAGGTCGGCGCCGGGCATGTTGGTCTTCATCCAGTCGGTCCAGGCCTTGACGTCGCCATCGTCGGCCCATTTCGGATCGGTGACGTCCTTCATGAAGCCGGCGCTCATGATGCCGACCGATTTGTCGAGCCCGGCCGGCTTGAAGGTCGCGCCGACCGAAGCCGCACCCAGATGCAGATAGGTCTCCGGCTTCCATTTCAGATCGGACATCTTGCTGATCGCCTGCGCCGCCTGCTTGGCATAGGTGAACAGGAACAGCGCCTCGGCGCCGGAATTTTGCAGGATCACCATCTGGCTGTCGATGGTGGGATCGGTCGATTGAAAATTCTGCGCGCTGACGATCATCTTGTCGGCATCCTCGCCGAGCCCTTCCTTGAGCCCGTTGACGAGATCCTTGCCGAAATCGTCGTTCTGGTAGAGCACGCCGACCTTCGGCGTCGGATTGTGCGCGAGCAGGTGTTTTGCGTAGAACCTTGCTTCATCGCGCAGGTTCGGTTGCCAGCCCATGGTCCAGGGAAAATGCGCCGGATCGTTCAGCGCCGATGAGCCGGCGGCGACGAACAGTTGCGGCACGCCCTGCTTGTTGAGGTAGGGTCGGATCGCCATGTTGAGCGGCGTTCCGAGCACGCCGAACACCAGCGCGACCTCGTCGCCTTCCACGAGGCTCCGCACATTCTCGACCGCTTTCGGCGGCGAGTAACCGTCATCGCGGCTGATGAAGGTGATCTTGCGGCCGTTGATGCCGCCCTTGGCCTCGTTCAGCCATTTGAAATAGGCCGCTTCGACTTTGCCGAGCGTGCCATAGGCCGAGGCCGGCCCGCTATAGGCAATGGTCTGGCCGATCTTGATCTCGGTATCGCTGGTGCCGGGACCGTATTGCTTCTGGGCCAGCGCCGGTTGCACCAGCAGCACGGCGATCGCGGCGCCGAATAGCGCGCGCCCTCGGACGAACATTGGCTTCCTCCATTTTCTTTTGTTGTGGAGGAAGTGTCGGGGAAGCCACCCGCATTATCAAGCGGATGGGTTGCCGCGCATGGCAGACCAGCGATCGAGGATCCGCGCAGGCGCGAAAGCCGAAAAACCGCGGGTCAGGTCGCGTCGGGCTTTTTCGGCTTTTTGGTTTTGCGGGTCTTTGCGGTGGTCTTGCTGCTGGCGGGCTTGCGCACCGTCGCCGGCTTGATGCTCATCGGCGTACCGGCTGTGGCGACAGCGGCGTCCTCCGGGCCGGGCCTGAAGTATACCCGGCAGCCCGGCGAGAGCTGCGACTTGTTCCTGACCATGCAGGCCGTGACACGATCGACATCGGGAATTTCAGGGCCGCAAAGCCGGAACGCATCGCTGCTGCAGGCGGCCTGCTCGTCCTGGGTGTAGGCCTGGCTTGTTGTCGGCTGCATCAGAAACGCGAGCATTGTCGCGAACAAGAGAGCAAGCCGAAACGTTTCGGAATGAGCCGCCGACATGAATCCCCCCACCCCGGTTTTGCGCGGAGATAGTGGGTGAAGGTGTTGGGATTAGCAAGCAAGCGTTGCGGCAAGCCTTAAGCTCGCTGCGACCCACATCGCCTTGGTCCGCCACCGATCATTCGAAAGGGTGGTACAGTTGGGTGGGCTCGAACCACCGACCTCCTGTTCCACAGACAGGCGCTCTAACCAACTGAGCTACAACTGCATCCTTGAGCGGGCCCCGAAAAAAGGGGGTGCCGAACGGGCCGGAAACTAGGTGCAACTGGTAAGTTTGGCAAGGCCGACGGGGGGCGTCAAATTCAGTGTCGTTCCCGCGCATGCGGCGCCGCCACGCCAGAGCTGCGCGATCCAAGGCAGCGGTCGTCTCAACATCTCGTTTCGGCAACGAGGGCCGGCGGTTATCGGTCCCCAAATTCACGGGACGATTTCGAGTTTGCCGTGAAACGGCCCATCAAACAAAAACCCGGACCGTTGGGCCCGGGCTCTGTTGACGCGAAACGCAAACCCGTTCAGGCGGCCGGCTTGTAGTATTTCGACGCGGTGGCCTTGATCGGCTCGACGGTTTCGGTCGCGACCTTCTGGCCCAATTCGGCGAGCTCCTTGGCCTGGGCCGAGAGCGTCTCGAGTTGTTTGCGGGTCTGCGTGGTCCACAGCTCCAGCGCCTCCGCCGGCGTCTTCACGCTGAGCAACTCCTGCGCGAAATCAAGCGAGGCGGTGGTGTTGGCTTTCATGAATTCCATCAGCTTGGCGGAGTAGGCGCTCATGCCTTTGCTGGCACTGGTGAACACCGCCTCGATGGTGCCGTTATGGGTTTCGGCGGCATCCTTGAACTTGGCGTAGTTGTCTCGGGCCTGCGAGACGCCTTTCTCGGCGAACGCGCGCATCTGCTCGGGAACTTCAAAGGGAATGATGGAGGCGGAGAAAGGGTCGGTGGGG
>DATBYR010000249.1:0-7492 GCA_036513565.1 Methylocella sp.
GCAAAACTCGTCGAGATGACGCAGCGGATTCCAAAGTCGAGGAGCGCCCAGGGAGCATGCTCGCGCGAGGAGCCGCAACCGAAATTATCTTCCGCGACAAGAATTTTGGCTTCGCGATAGGCCGGCTTGTTCAAGACGAACTCGGGATTTTCCGTTCCATCCTCCTTGTAGCGGAGTTCGGCGAAAAGGCCGCTGCCCAAGCCGGTGCGCTTGATTGTCTTGAGATATTGTTTTGGGATGATCATGTCGGTATCGACATTGGTGATGTCGAGCGGCGCCGCGACTCCGGTAAGGGAGGTGAATTTTTCCATTTTTTGCGGGGTCCCAGGTTTACTTGGCAGCCGGAAGTGCGGATCTTTTCGCTTGGTCTCGACCTTCTGTCAAACAGAACTCCCCCCACTGCCGCGTGACAGCAACCAATCCATGGAGTTCGCTATGATAACTGACCGCAGCGAAGTGACAAACATGATCCGCGCAGCCAAGGTCCAAAAGAACATAAGCTGGGCTGACGTTGCCTCGGCGATCGGGCAGAGCAAGGAATGGACGACGGCCGGGTGCATTGGCCAAATGGCTTTCAACAAGGCGCAGGCGGAGAAGATCGGCGCTATCTTCGGACTTTCGGATGAGGCAGTCGCCTGGCTCCAGATCGCCCCCTACAAGGGGTCTTTACCAACCGCGGTGCCGACCGATCCGCTGATCTACCGATGGTACGAGATCGTCGCCGTCTATGGTACCACGATCAAGGAATTGATCCATGAGGAGTTCGGCGATGGGATTATGAGCGCGATCGATTTTTCGTTGAATATCAGCCGCGAAGCGGACCCCAAAGGCGACCGCGTCAAAGTCATCATGTCAGGCAAGTTTCTGCCCTACAAAACTTATTGAGGATTACGGCCAAAGGATAGGGCCTCACGTTCTCACCGACGCCGTGGCCGCCGTTCGAAGGCTCTTCCTGGGCGCGCCGAATTTATCAATGTCCCGGTATGACCCGAATGGCGTGGAAATTCCCGCCGGCCTCTTGGAAAGACGCCCGGAAGCGCTCTGCCACGGGGCATCAAATCCGCAAACTCGAGTTGATGAGTGATCCTACTTCATAGGGCAGTGAAAGTGCATTCGGTTGCCGGTGCCGCGCGATTGCACTACCTTGCGGCATGGATCGTTTCGCCCGCGTCGCTATCCCTGGTCCGCCGGATCAGGTGAAGCAGCGCGGCGATGGTCGCCAGCTGTGGGGGAGATTGCCATGACGCGTCTACAATCAATAGAGCATTTCGTCGTTCTGATGCTGGAAAATCGCTCCTTCGACAATCTGCTCGGGGGTCTTTACCCGAAATCGAAGGATTTCGACGGCGTGGATGGAAGCGAATCCAACAAGGACCGTTCGGGCAAGGTCTGGCCTCTGACCGAGACGCTGGGCGGTGACGTGGCCGGGTTAACCGTCCCCAACCCCGATCCCGGAGAACTCTGGCAGGACATCAATGTGCAGATTTTCGGATCCGGCCAGCTGCATGAGATCGAACCCTATCCGCCGCGCGACGGCGCCGTCGCCGACATGAGCGGCTTCGTCGATAATTATACGGACCCCAAGAATTATACGGACCCCAAGCGTCCATCGCGCGGCGGAAACGATGCCCGGCAGATCATGAGCCGTTACAAGCCAGATCGGGATGTGCCGGCGCTGGCGACGCTTGCGCGAGAATTCGCGGTCTGCGATTCATGGTTCGCCTCCGCGCCCAACCAGACGTGGCCGAACAGATTGTTCGTGCATACGGGAACCGCGGCCGGTTATGAGAATAATGCGTCTGGGGCTCTGTTTTTCAAGATGCCGACAGTGTTCGACTCCTTCGACACGGCGCCATCCAAGCCCAGCTGGACGATTTACTACCACGACCTTGCGCAGACGCTGACACTTTTGGAGCTTATTGGAAAAGTCCATAATTTCCACACTTTCAAAACCTTCCTGCAACAGGCGCGCGAGGGCACCTTGCCGAATTACTCCTTCATCGAGCCGCGATACTATTCGGACATAAGCTTGTGGCCGCCGCAGATTAATTTGCCCAACGACATGCATCCGCCGCATATCGTTAGCTTTGGCGACCAGCTCGTCGCCACCGTCTACAATGCGTTGCGCGCCAATGTAGAAATGTGGAAGAAGACGATGTTCGTCATCATTTTCGACGAACATGGCGGCTGTTACGATCATGCGCCGCCGCCCAAGGCGCCGCCGCCGGGGCCGGTGCATGGCGACAATCCCCATCCGGCTTTCGCCTTTGATCGTTACGGCGTTCGCGTTCCCGCGGTGATCGCCTCGCCCTATATTAAACGCAACACAATTCTGCGGCCGAGCGACAATTATCCCGAGGACGGCGCGGCGCCGTTCGACCACGCCTCGGTAATCAATACGCTGCGGCAGCGCTTCGGCCTTGGCGACCCTCTGACCGCGCGGGTGGCAGCGGCGCCCACTCTCGAGCGCGTTCTTAGTCTGGGCGCGCCAGAGAATTTGGGGCCGGAGACCATCACCGCCTCGGATTTCAAGGTCGGCCCGTTGTACAAGTTCAACTCCATGCGTGAGAAGTGGAACGATTTCCAGGAGAGCCTGCACGACATGGCGCGCAAAATGCCGGCCGCCAATAATAAGCACGTCCAAGAATTCGTCGACCGTCACGTCACCCAGCCCGACTCGCAACAGCGCGACGGAGTGGACAGTGATTTCGGTGCGATGTGGCGGCGCGGGAGGTACCTCGCTATGAAGACTGTCGGATTGAAGCGCTGACTTCGACCCTAGCAAGGCAACGGTAGCCAAGCACGTGGCGAGTTGCTAGAGCATTTCGCAGCCGACTTTAAGACCCGGTTGGCTTGAAATGGTTCAAGAAACCGCCATACTTTGCCGAGCTACTCAATGCGCAATGCCGCAATTACGCGAAAAACCAAGGAAACCGGCATCGAGGTCAGCGTCGATCTCGACGGCACTGGCGTGGCCAGAATTGCGACCGGGATCGGGTTTTTCGACCATATGCTGGAACAACTTGCGCGCCACTCGTTGATTGATATCGAAATCCGCGCGACGGGCGATCTTCATATCGATCAGCATCATACAGTCGAGGATACCGGCATGGCACTCGGTCAGGCGGTGCGCCAGGCCTTGGGCGATATGGCCGGAATCGCCCGTTTCTCGGATGTGCTTCTGCCGATGGACGAGACCCTTACGCGGGTTGCCGTGGATATTTCCGGCCGGCCCTTTCTGGTTTTTAGAACCAAATTCGCGCACGCCAAGATCGGCGCCTTCGATAGCGAACTCGTGCGCGAGTTTTTCCAGGCCTTCGCCACCCATGCCGCTATGAATATTCACGTCGAAACTTTATATGGCGACAATGCGCATCACATTGCCGAATCTTTGTTCAAGGGCTTGGCCCGCGCCTTGCGCGCCGCGGTCGAGCTAGATCATCGCCAAAGGGGCGCGATTCCATCAACCAAGGGCTCGCTTTCCGGCTAGCGGTTGCGAAGGAGCCTAACCATGGCCTTCTACTCGGTTCATCTGCGCGGCGATGGACCCCAATCCGTCGCCGAGGCGGAGTTCGTGCGGCAGGCCTTCAGCTGGAAGGCGTTCTTTTTTGGCCCGCTTTGGCTACTACGGCACCGGCTTTGGGCCGGTCTCGCACTTTGGGCCGCCGGCTATTCGATCCTGATCGCGGCCTCGCTCACTGTTGTTTCGGCCCCGGCAGGCCTGTTCGTAGCCGTGGCTTTGCAAATGCTGCTCGGTCTCGAAGCCAACCGCCTGCGCGAGGCAAGGCTCGCGGGGCAAGGGTATCGTCTCGTCGAAATCATCTCCGCCCCCGCCCGCGACGAAGCGGAAATCGCTTTCTACCGCCAATTCGAAGCGCCGGACGGCCCGCTCGCGGATATCGCGTCCGGTGCGCCAGGCGGCGTCGGTTCGTGAGGGCGTGCCGGTGAATGTCGCCATCGTTGATTACGGCTCGGGCAATCTCCACTCCGCCCGCAAGGCTTTCGAACGCGCCGCGCGCGAGGCGGGCCTTTCTGGAACAATCAATGTCACCCGCGATCCAGACGCCGTTTTCCGCGCGGATCGCATCGTTTTGCCCGGCGTCGGCGCCTTCGCCGATTGCCGGCGCGGCCTCGACGCTTTGCCGGGAATGCTCGCGGCCATGACCGGGGCGGTGCGCGAAAAGGCTCGTCCGTTCCTCGGGATTTGCGTTGGCATGCAATTGCTGGCCACCCGAGGACTTGAATATCAAACTACGCCCGGCCTCGGCTGGATCGACGGCGACGTCGCGCCAATCGATTCGCAAGGAGGACGCTTGCGCATCCCGCACATGGGCTGGAACACGCTGCGGGCGGCAAGCGTGCATCCGCTTCTCGCCGGCATCCCGGCCGGGGAGGAGGGCTTGCACGCCTATTTCGTGCACTCCTATGCGTTCAGGCCCGAGCGCCAAGACTGCGTCATAGCGGTGACCGATTACGGCGGTCCAATCGCCGCGTTGATTGGGCGCGGCAACATCGCCGGAACCCAGTTCCATCCGGAAAAGAGTCAGGCGCTCGGCCTCGCGCTGATCGCCAATTTTCTCAAGTGGCGGCCGTGATTCTGTTTCCGGCGATCGATCTCAAGCGGGGCCATTGCGTGCGCCTCCAACAAGGCGACATGGCGCGGGCCACGATCTTCAACGAGGACCCCGCCGCCCAGGCCCGGGCGTTCGCGAGCCAAGGGTTCGAATACCTCCATGTCGTCGATCTCGACGGCGCCTTCGCCGGGCGCCCAGTGAACGCGGCCGCGGTCGAGGCAATTCTCGCGGCCGTCGAAATTCCGCTCCAGCTCGGCGGCGGCATCAGGGACATCGACGGCATCGAAGCCTGGCTCGGCAAGGGAGTCACGCGGGTCATCCTAGGAACGGCGGCGGTCCGCGATCCCGATTTCGTCCGGTGGGCGGCGCGGCTTTATCCAGGCCGCATAGCTGTTGGAATTGATGCGCGCGATGGCGCGGTCGCGGTCGAAGGCTGGGCCAAGACCTCGGACCTCTCCGTAATCGAACTCGGCAAGAGATTCGAGGATGCGGGAGTAGCCGCGATCGTCTATACCGACATTTCGCGGGATGGCGTTCTCGCGGGCCTGAACATCGAGGCAACATTGGCGCTTGCCGATGCGCTAGAAACTCCGGTGATCGCCTCGGGCGGCTTGGCCTCGCTGAAAGATGTCGAACGTTTGCTGTTGCCTGATTGCGCAAGACTCGAAGGCGCGATCGCCGGGCGGGCGCTTTACGACGGACGGCTCGATCCGGCGAAGGCGCTGCGGTTGATCTGGCGCGCGAAGGCGCCGGCATGAAAATGGGGTTCGCCGCCGTGAGCCGCGCCGATGCTTAAATGCCGCGTCATTCCCTGTCTCGACGTGAAGGACGGCCGGGTGGTCAAGGGCGTGCATTTCGTCGATCTGCGCGACGCCGGCGATCCGGTCCAATGCGCGCTCGCTTACGACGCGGCGGGCGCCGACGAACTCTGTTTTCTCGACATCACCGCCAGCCATGAGGACCGCGCGATCATCCTCGATGTTGTCCGGCGCACGGCGGAAGTCTGCTTCATGCCGCTCACCGTCGGCGGCGGCGTGCGCACCCTCGACGACATAAGGGCGATGCTGCTTGCCGGCGCCGACAAGGTGTCGATCATGACCGCCGCCGTGGCCAACAGCGAGATCGTCCGCGAGGCGGCGCGAAAATTCGGCAGCCAATGTATTGTCGTGGGGATCGACGCCAAGCAAGCGAGCCCCGGCAAGTGGGAAATCTTCACCCATGGTGGGCGCAAACCCACCGGCCTCGATGCCGTTGCCTATGCGCAGGAAGTGGTGGCGCTCGGCGCCGGCGAAATTCTTTTGACGTCGATGGATCGCGATGGCACCAAAAGCGGCTTCGATCTCGCTCTCACCCGCGCAGTCACCAGCGCGGTTTGCGTGCCCGTAATTGCGTCGGGCGGCGTTGGCACGCTCGATCATCTCGTCGAGGGAATTCGCGACGGCGGCGCGAGCGCGGTGCTCGCCGCCTCGATCTTTCACTTCGGCGAATTTACGATCGCGCAAGCCAAACAGCATATGGCAAGCTTCGGTTTGCCCGTGCGGCTCGATCCGAGCCCGCGCGTGCCAGGTGCGAAGCCCCAAGTTTTTCTCGCGGGAATCGAACCCGCCGGCACGGGACCGGATGCATGACGCGCTTCACCCTCGACGATCTCGCCGCGATTATTTCCGCGCGCGCCAATGCGAGTGCTTCGGCGTCTTACACAAAGTCGCTTCTCGACGCTGGCACAGCCCGCGCGGCCAAAAAACTCGGCGAGGAGGCGGTCGAAGTCGTGATCGCCGCCATGGAAGGCGACGCGCAAGCAATCACCCGCGAAAGCGCCGATCTGCTTTATCATTTGCTTGTCGTCTTGCATCAAAACGCCATATCGTTGGCGGATGTTTACGCCGAGCTCGAACATCGCACCCGCCAATCCGGCCACGCGGAAAAAGCGACGCGCCGCACGGATCATGCTCCGGTCGAGGAATAAATGGACGAACGTGTGGCATCCACCGCGGCGACGCTCTCGCCCTACCATCGTTTCACGAGGGATGAATGGGCGGCCTTGCGCGCCGACACGCCGCTCACTCTGTCGATGGAGGACCTGACGCGGCTGCGGTCGCTCAACGATCCGATCTCGCTGGAGGAAGTCGTCGCGATCTACCTGCCGCTATCGCGCCTGCTCGCGCTTTACGTCGCGGCGACGCAAGGTCTCTACAAAGCAACCCAGCGATTCCTCGGCGCGGAGGGTGGGAAAGTCCCCTATATCATCGGCGTCGCCGGTTCGGTCGCGGCCGGCAAATCGACGTTATCGCGGGTCATGCAGACGCTGTTGTCGCGCTGGCCGAACACGCCGAAGGTCGAACTCATGACCACGGATGGGTTTCTTTATCCGAACGCCCGCCTCAAAAGCGAGGGTCTGCTAGAGAAGAAGGGTTTCCCGGAAAGCTACGATGGCACAAAACTTATATGCTTTCTTTCCGATGTGAAAGCCGGCAAGCACAATGTCCAAGCACCAGTCTATTCGCATGTGACTTACGATGTGATCCCCGGCGAGAGCATCATTGTCGATCGCCCGGATATCCTTATCGTCGAGGGCCTGAATGTCCTTTTGCCCAATCGCCCGGCGCGAGATGGACGGGGCATTCCTTTCGTCTCCGATTTCTTCGATTTTTCGGTCTATCTGCACGCCGCGGAAAAAGATCTCGAAAAATGGTTTATCTCCCGCTTCATGCGCCTGCGCGACACCGCCTTTCGGAACCCTTTGTCCTATTTCAAGAAATACGCCGGCCTCGACGACGCCCAGGCGGAAGCGACCGCGCGCGACATTTGGACAAGAATCAATCTTCGCAATCTGCGCGAAAACATTTTTCCGACGATGCCCCGCGCGAGCCTCGTGTTGACCAAGGGGCCAAGCCACATCATCGAGGAAGTCGAGCTAA
>DATBYR010000250.1:0-15963 GCA_036513565.1 Methylocella sp.
ATCTCATCGAACGAATGTTCCGCAAGCTCAAGAACTGGCGACGCATCGCAACCCGATATGACCGCTATGCGCAAAACTATCTCTCTGGTCTCGCCCTCGCAGCCATAATGATCGCATGGATTTGAATGAGTCCCCAACCTAGGGTCAGAACTCATTAATCTATGACTACGGCCGGCGTCTCAAGACCCTGAAAGGCCTCACGCCTTACGAATACATCTGTAAAGCCTGGACTTCCCAGAAAGAACGATTCATTCTCGATCCGCTCCATCAAATGCCAGGACTAAACACCTAGACTAGACTGTTTCAGGTGAAACTTATGGGATTGCCCGCCCCTTCGGCCGGCCGCGTTATTATTGCGGGCGATTCGAAGGACGGGAGAAACGAGATGCAGATTGCAATTCTCGGAATTGATCTTGGCAAGAATAACTGCAGCCTCGTAGGGCTGGATGGTCGGGGCGCGGTCGTCAAACGGCGGCGCATGCGGCGAGCGTCGTTGGCCTCACCAAAAGTCTGCCGCCTTGCATCATCGCGATGGAGGCCTGCTGCGGCGCCCATCATCTCGGTCATCTTCTCGTGGCGCAAGGTCGGAGGTCCGGCTTATGTCGCCGGAATATGTGCGGCCCTACGTCAAGGCGCGAGATGAACGACGATCGGGACGCCGAGGCAATCGCAGAAGCGGTAACCGGGCCAACGATGCGTTTTGTCGACATGCAGACGCTGCATCGCGCCCGTGACCGGCTGGGTGGGGAGCTGCACTGCCCTGATCAATTAGCCGCGCGCCGTTCTCCTGGAGCGAGGCGGCGCAATCTCGAACGCGAACTCGATGCGATGCTGTGCGAAGACCATCTCGCGGTCAGCCCGCGATTGCCCATGCTGATCGAGGAAATGCGGGAAGAATGGCGGGTCCTCGATCGACGCATCGCCGCCTTCGATGATGCGTTTACAGCCCGCGCGAAGAACGATGAAGCAGCCCGGCGCGCGCCTGGCAGCCATCCCCGCCATCGGCGTGCGGAATGCGGCGGCTCGTTCCGCGGCAATCGGCGAGGGCATTCGCGCGTGGACGCGGCCTTACCGCGTGGCTCCGTCTTGTGCGGAACCTTTAGGACACGACGGGCAATTGTGATCTTCGCAAGCTGCCGATCCACGGCGCCAGGGCTGTTGACCGCCGGCCGGTGTCCTGGAAACCAGGTCCCGAATGTGGCGCTTTGACGCCGTGAAATTCATGAGGACCGGGACGCGCGAATCTCAATCTTGGCCAGGCCCTATGGTCCTGAGACCGGATACGTTGTCGCGGACCGGCCAAACCAGATCGCGAAATCGCTTGCAAACGGGGCTGGCCTTACGTTTTGGCAAGATTGACGGCCGGGCAAACGCACTTTTGCAGCGCGTGGCAAGATACGAAGCCGGGAAGGATTTGGCGCAAGTGGAAGAGTGCGGTAGAGTTTATCTTTGGGTTTACTTTTTTTGGTTTATTCCTCCTTGGCGCCGCCAACAGCTTCGAGGCCTCGTTGCGATGAGCAGTCCATGAGTGCTGTCGTGCCAGCCATTTCCGTTGTCGATGTCGGCGAAGGCGGCCTTCTCCGCCACGCCGTGCTATGTCGCGCCCGCGCGCGGGCCCTGCGCGAAGACTGCCTCACGATCTTTCCGCGCGCGGTAACACCGTTCCTGCCGGCGTTGGATGGAGCTGCGCGCCGCTGGCTCACACGCTCGTGCTCGCCCTACGTGCCAGAAATCGCGCAAATCGCGGCGGCACTCGGCTTTCCGGGAGTCTGGCTGCTTAACGGCTCGTACCAATGGGCCTGCACCTCGCTCGCGCGCGAAGAAAACGGCGTGCCCTGGCTCGCACGCACGCTAGATTGGCCATTCCCCGGGCTAGGCCGCCATACCGATGTTGTCCTCACAAAGGGGACCGCGGGCGAATACTTCAGCATCACCTGGCCTGGCTATGCTGGCGTGCTGACGGCGATGGCACCGTGCCGGTTCGCGGCCTGCATCAACCAGGCGCCCATGTGGCGTCGCACCCGGCATCCCTGGCTGCGCATTTATGACCTTGCGGCCAATGCGCTTCATACATGGGTGAATATTCGCCACATGCCGCCGGATCAATTGCTGCGCCAGGTATTCGAGAGTTGCCCGGCATATGCCGCCGCGAAGAGCGTGTTGGAAAATACACCGGTGGCGCGGCCGGTGATTTACACGCTCATTGGCTGCGCTTTGGGGGAGCGATGTGTGATCGAGCGCACCGAGAACGGCTTTGTCACGCGTGAGGAAAACACAAGCGCGGCCAATGATTGGGTGCCGGGCCGCCCAAGATGGGAAGCGCGCATTGCGGCCGCTCGCTTTCTGACTTGCTCGCCGGCGGAGGCCGCCGCGCGATGCCGCGATCGCCATGACGCGCTCGCCGGCTGGCGCGGGTCCTTGTCGCGCCGCGGCTTCGATTGGGTGAAGCCACCTGTCCTGAACCCCTTTACGCGGCTTGCCGTCACGATGAGCCCGGCGCGCGCGCTCCTGCGCGTGGCCGGCTACGAAATGACAAGCGCCGGCTTGCCGGAACAGGTGACTCAAGTCTGCGAGATTTAAGGACGGCGGGCGGGCGAAAAATTCCTGAGCGAGACTTGGCTCGATCGATATCGGCCGTTCTGACGCATGAGGTGATCGCGGCGAAACCGGTGCGCAAGTGCGCGCAATGCTTGCAGCGGCTTGCGGCCCATGATTCCATTTGGCCGATGTTGATTGGGAGGGGATCATGGCACGGCGGCGGATTGAGCAGATGCTTTTCGGTTCAGCGCAAAGGCCGAGCGCCGGACGAGCCTCGACGAGCTTGCCACGTTGATCGATTGGCCGCTGGCGGATTTTGTTCTGGCGCCGCTCCAAACCGTCGCGGATCATTCGGGCGGCGTGCCGCCTTCCCTCCCTTCGTAGCGCGTTACAGGACGGCCTACCGATTCCACGGATTGACGATTGCGACGCCGCACGCCTCGAAATCGGCGGCGTTGCGTGTGACCACGCTGGCATTCCGGCAATAGGCGACGGCGGCGATCATGAGATCGACAATCGCCGCCGGCCGGCCGGCCCGCCTGCGAAGATATCCGCGTAGGCGATGGCCGCCTCCATGTCGAAGGGGAGCACGCGCCACTCGAAATCCTCCAGGAACATGGCCCGTGCCGCGGCTTCGAGGTCGAGGCGGCGGCGGCCTTCCGGCATGATCGCGATGCCGGAGAGGACTTCGCCTGACAGATGGAAGCGGTGAACAGCAGCTCCGCGGGCTGTTTGGATACAAACGCCGCCACCTCCGGCGCCGGGTTTGGGGCCATCATGGCGGACAGGATGTTGGTGTCCAAGACGAACATCAGTCGAAGCGGGGTGGCTCGCGGGCGGGTTCGCGCCGGGGAAGCTCCAGATTGACGCCGCCAAGCGGCGCGAAGCGCGCGTGGATGCGCTCATAAAGATTGCGGCCTGAAGGCCGTCCCGGCCCGCTCAACGCCGCCTGCAGGATGCCCCGGGCCTCGGCCTCCATGGAGTGACCGTGCTCCGCCGCGCGGACGCGCAGGCGCTCCTTAATCGCCGTATCAAGATTGCGGATCGTGATGCTGCTCATGGAAATCGTCGCCCCTATGATATCATTGTCAATGAAATCATCGATGTCTAACAATACCTCCGGCCCCGGTGGCAAGGATTACTTAGGGCCGCCGGTCCCCTTCATAGGTGATCCGGTACAAGGCGCCGGCGAAATCGTCGGAGACAAGGAGCGAACCATCGGGGAGTTGCGCCACGTCCACCGGACGCCCGTCGTAGGCGCCCTTTTCGTTGAGCCAGCCTTCGGCGAAAACTTCCGCCTTGCCGCCTGTGCCATCGGATTTCAGCGAGGCAAACATGATCCGCGCGCCGATGGGGACAGTTCGGTTCCACGATCCATGCTGGGCGAAAAAAATCCCGCCCCTGTATTTTGCCGGAAAGTTTGTGCCCGTATAAAATGTCATGCCGAGATTGGCGGCATGGGCGGGGGTTTCGATTTCGGGGAACACGAGGCCTTCCGGCGGCGTCTCGTTTGTATATTCCCTGGTGCGGATGTGGCCGCCGCCGTACCAGGGAAAGCCGAAATTAAGGCCGGCCGTGGGCGCGCGGTTCAATTCCTCCGGCGGAATGTCGTCGCCTATCCAATCGACCTGATTGTCGGTGAACCACAAGATCCCGTCTTTCGGATTAAAATCCATGCCCACCGAATTACGAATTCCGCGTGCGAAGACTTCGCGACCCGTGCCGTCCAGATTCATCCTGATGATGCCGCCGATTCCCCATTTGTCGAATTCCGTCATTTTTTCGTGCGGCGGCACGTTGTAGGGTTGTCCCAAGGCTATGTAGAGCTTGCCATCGGGGCCAACGCGGCAGACCCGCAAGTTATGACCGGTGCCCTCCCCGGCCGGAATGAGCTTGCCTTGTTCGACGATGGCCTTGGCCCTGACGGAAGGGTCTTGGTAATCCACCTCGGCGCCGGGAAAAGACAGAACCCGATTGAGTTCGGCGACAAAGAGAATTCCGTCCTTGCCGAAGCAGACTCCGTTTGGCAGCTTCATTGCGATCGAGGGCGCGAATTCCGAGACCCCGCCTGCGCCACCCGAGGCTGCGTCAATGGTCACCGCATAAACCTTCGTCTCCGCCGTGCCGGCGAAAATTACCTTGCCTTGCGGTCCGACCGCCATGTGCCGCGCGCCGGGCACCAGCGCATAAAGGCGGATCTTGAACCCGGGCGGGAGCTTGATCCTTTCCAGCGTCTTTTTGATTGCCTGGGCTTGCGGGCCAGTTTGGGTTACGTGAACACGCGCGCTTCGCGCAGGCTCCTCGGCCCCGGCGGGTGCGGACAACGCCAACAAACAAAACGCGATTCCGGCCAATCTTATGTTCATGTTTCGGCTAGCATTTCGAAATCTAGGAATGAATGGATGGTTGCCCGCGCGGCGCGAGCGCGGCAAACAGCGCGTCGTCCTCGTCCTCTGCAACATTGGGCGTCGTCAGCAAGGCTTCACCATAAAAGATCGAATTCGCCCCCGCGACCATGCAAAGTATTTGCGCCTCGCGGTTCAAAACGGAGCGGCCGGCGGAAAGGCGGACTCTTGCAGCTGGGAGAACGATCCGCGCGGCGGCGATCATCCGCACGAAATCGATTGCGTCGATTCGCTCCCTTTGCCCGAGCGGGGTGCCCGCGACCGCAACCAGCGCATTGATCGGCACGCTTTCGGGATGCGGATCGAATCCGGCCAATATTTGCAGCAATGATGCCCGGTCCCTGACGGCCTCTCCCATTCCTATGATGCCGCCGCAGCACATTTGCAGCCCGGCCGCGCGGACGGCCCGCAAGGTCGCGAGCCTGTCCTCATAGGTTCGCGTCGTCACGATGCTTTCGTAGAATTCGGGACTCGTGTCGAGATTGTGATTATAGGCCGTCAGCCCCGCGCCTTTCAGCCGCCCGGCTTGGGCAGCGTTCAACATGCCGAGCGTCACGCAAGCCTCAAGCCCAAGCGCGCGAACGCCGCGCACCATATCGAGCACCGCGTCGAACGCCGCTCCGTCGCGCACATTCCGCCAGGCCGCGCCCATGCAAAAACGATCGGCTCCGGCGGCTTTCGCGCGGGCGGCGGCGGCCAGCACGGCCTGCGTTTCCATCATATCGACTTTGCCGAGGTGTACCTCGCGATGATGCGCGGATTGCGGGCAATAGGCGCAATCCTCAGGGCAGCCGCCGGTCTTAATGCTGAGGAGGCTCGCCTTTTGGACGTCGCTTACGTCGTGAAAATGCCGGTGAACACGGTTCGCCTCGGCGATGAGATCGAGCAGCGGCAAATCGTGAATAGCTACGATCTCGTCCGTGGTCCAATCGTGGCGGAGGAACGGGCCGGGTTCTGGATGTGTCATGCTGTGCGCTTTCGGGGGCTCGAACGGCTACGGGCGGCAGGGCTATTCATGAACCCTGGCCCGACTTTTTGCAATCATCTCCCGGTCGCGAGCTTAATTCCAGAAGGGCTTTGGCTGGCGGCGCCTTGTCAGCATTGGAGCAGTTGAATTGCGGCTTACCAATCTCATTGGACTCTAAGCTGACCTCGCCGCAACGACTGTTCAGCCTCATGCGCAGACACTACGAAAATGAGAATAGGTGATGCTCGCCGATCCAAAAGGGCCGGATCCGGCGAGGGCAAGCATTCGCTAGCACCAGCCGGCTTTTTACTCTGACGGTTGCGGAAATTCCCGTTTGCAACTATTTTGTTGTCGCTAACCAGCCTTTAACAAGCCGGACGGCTTTATGATTTGGGCTGATGAATGGCACGAATTGAAAAGGTTAGGGCTGCGTTCAAGGAGTGTACAGGCACGTTTTCATGGCGAGAGTTCGTGAACCTCCAGTCAGGGCTCGGATACGAGTCCGTGACCACTGGCAGGACAGGGGATCCCGTCGCAAGTTTCGTCAGCCTGACACAGGCCGAATGATCTTCGTGGATGAGCCCCGTGACGGAGAGATGAAGCCTGGAATGGTGAGACGCCTACGGGACGATTTGGAACAAAGAGGCGAGCTATGACGGTCCTAAGGTACAAAGATTTTCAAGGTTCCGTTTCTTTCGAAGACGGAACGCTGGTGCTTCAGATTCTGCATATCGATGACCTGATCGTCGCAGAATGCGACAGCGCAAGCAAAGTTGAACAGACCTTTCAAGAGCTTGTCGACGATTATCTCGAGACTTGCGCCGCGGCGCCGCACCCGGCGGCTGTCACCGTCTCGTCACGGACCATTGGGTGACCGGCAGGGCCGGACGCCAGGTTTGAAAAGAGCCGAGCGAATCTGCGCGGGCAATTTCGATACGCAGAAGCTCACCGCCTTGCGCCTTGAACCGGCGGACAAGCTCCGCCTCGGTTTCGAGCGTCACCGCGTTGACGACAAGCCTGCCGCCGCGAGGCAGGGCGGCATAGGCCGCGTCTAGGAGATTAGCGTCGCTTGCGCCGCCGCCAACGAAAATCGCCTGGGGTTGTGGTAGATTCGCGAAAGCCTCCGGCGCCCTGCAGGTGATAGTCTCGATATGGGGGACGCCGAGGTTTTCGGCATTGCGCCTGTTGAGGCTTGCGCGATCTTCCCGCGCCTCGATTGCGATCGCGCGGTTGGCGGGGTCGCTGAGCAGCCATTCGATCGCGATTGATCCCGCCCCGGCGCCAACATCCCACAAAAGCTCGCCGCGCCTTGGCGCCAGCGACGATAGAGTAATGGCGCGGACCTCCCGCTTGGTGAGCTGCCCGTCCGCTTCGAACCAGGAATCGGCCAAACCGCTCGCCACGGTAAGAATGCGCGATTGCGCCGTCGCGGCAATTTCGAGCGCGACGAGATTCAAGGGATCGATTCCCTCCATGCTGAAGGCCTCGGCGGAAGTGGCCCGCGTGCGCTCCCTTTGGCCCCCCATCGCTTCCATCACGACGATCCGCGATTGGCCGAGGCCTCTCTCGCAAAGGAGTTTTGCAAGGCGCGGCGGCGTCGTCTCGTCCCATGAAAGGCATAGGATTTTCGCATGCGGTTGCAGCGCCGGGATGATCCGCTCAAACTCGCGTCCATGCAGCGACATGAGGCAACAGTCTTGCAGGCTCCAATTGAGCCTTGCCGCCGCGAGGCTGAACGCCGAAGGCGCCGGAAAGCACTGCATTTCTTGCGGCCCAACATGGGTGCTCAGCAAGGTTCCAACGCCATAAAAGAAAGGATCGCCCGAGGCGAGGACGCAGACGCACGAACCTCGCCGGGCGAGAATTTTTGGGATCGCATCGGTGAGCGGCGAAGGCCAAATCATGGTTTCGGCCGAAAGCCTGCCTGCAAGCGCGAGGTGGCGGGCGCCGCCCACGACCAAATGGGCTTGCGCGAGCAGCGTCCGCGCGGCAGGAGAAAGAGCCTCGATGCCGTCTTCCCCGATGCCGATCAGCGACAACCATTTTTCGCAAGGGACGGTGCTCATGGCGGCGAGAGCAAAAGTTCGGGAAATGAGCGATGCGGGTTCTCGTCCTTGGCGGGACTTTTGAGGCGAGCCAGCTCGCGGACCTCCTTGCGGGGCAAAGCGGCATTTCGTCCCTGCTGTCGTTTGCCGGTCGAACAAGAGCACCGCGCGCGCCAAAAATTCCCTGTCGGACCGGCGGTTTTGGCGGCGTGGACGGACTTGAAGCCTATCTCGAAACCCAGCGCATCGATGTGCTCGTAGACGCCACGCATCCTTTCGCCGGACAAATGCCGCGCCATGCGGCCATCGCGGCCGCGCGGGCGAATATTCCGCTTATCGTTTTGTCGCGCCCAGCGTGGGTTCCAGAACCTGGGGACAATTGGATAGATGCCGCCGATATGGCCGCCGCCGCCGCCGCGCTCGGGCATGAACCGAGGCGCGTTTTTCTGACAATCGGCCGCCTGCAAATCGGGGCCTTCGCGGCGGCGCCGCAGCATTTCTATCTTATTCGCACTATTGAGCCGCTCACGCTTCCGCCAAATCTGCCACGCCATCGCGTCATCCTTGGGCGCGGCCCCTTCGCGTTTGAAGCGGAGGAAAAGCTCTTGCGCGAGGAAGCGATCGATGTGCTCGTGACCAAGAACAGCGGCGGTGGGGCGGCCTTCGCCAAAATTCTCGCCGCGCGAAATTTGGGGCTGCCGGTGATTATGATCGCGCGGCCGCAAAAAGCCTCTGGACCGGTCTTGCACGATCCTGCCGAAGTCATGGCCTTTCTCCTCCGTCATCGGGCGGCCTTGCCACGCGGGGTATAGACGAACGGCGTGCCGCTGCGGCGTGGAACGATACGGGTTTCGCTGGAGCCGACGAGGATAAGCGTGCTCATGTCGGCGCGGCCCGGGTCGGCGCTGCCCAGCGTCGCGATAAAAATGTGTTCATCCTCGCGTCCGACGGCGCGGGCAAAAACAACGGGTGTCGAAGCGGCCTTGAGGCCTCGCAGCAGCGCGAAAGCGTCATGGATGCGGCCCGGCCGCGCCGCCGACGCGGGGTTGTAGAGCGCGATCACGAAATCCGCGTTTGCCGCCGCCGCGAGCCGCTGTTCCACCAGGGACCAGGGTTTGCGATTGTCGGACAAGGAAATCGCGCAGAAATCATGTCCCAAGGGCGCGCCGGTCCGCGCCGCCGCCGCCTGCAACGCCGATACTCCAGGGCTAACCGCGACGTCGATGTCGCGCCAGCCAGTTTCGCCCCCGTCGATCGCCTCGAAAACGGCGGCCGCCATCGCGAATACGCCCGGATCGCCCCCGGAGACGAGGGCGACATGGCGTCCATTCCAGGCCAAGCGCAACGCTTGGCGGGCGCGCTCCATTTCGACCCTATTGCCGGTTTGATGCCGCGTCTGCCCTTGTTTGGAAGGAAGCCGTTCGAGATAGGGCGCGTAGCCAACAAGATCGGTTGCATTCGCGATGAGGTGCGAGGCTTCGGGCGTGATCCATGCGTCGTCACCGGGGCCAAGGCCGACAATCCGCAACCTCCCCGGTGCACTCATGGTCGCCTCCCTTGGCCGGGAATGAGAATGGAGGAAAAATACGGCGCATGATCGTCGGTCTTGACGGCAAGCGGAACGATCGTTTCGGTTTCGCTGGTGCCATGTTCGACGTAGATTGCTGCCGAGAGGCGTCCTGCCTCGGCGATCGCCGCGCGGATTTTCGCCAGATTGGCGCCGATCTTGATTATGACCACCGCATCGGCTGCGCCGAGATGACGGACCAACGCCGCGTGCCCGAGCGTGCCCGGTAGAACGCTCAAGACGTCGTCGCCCCAGGCAATCGGCGCCTTTGCCGCGCTCCAGCACCCCGACATGCCGGTGACACCGGGAACGATCTCGACCTTAAAGCGATCCTTCAGCCGGACATAAAGATGCATGAAGGACCCATAGAAAAGCGGGTCGCCCTCGCAGACGAGAGCGACATCGTGACCCGCCATCAGATGCGCCGCGATGGCATCCTCCGCCTTTGTGTAGAAGCCGCGCAGTTCCTCTACATAGGCGGGGTCGCAAAAATGGGTTTCCGTCGTCAACGGATAGAGCAACGGCAATTGGAGGCATGTATCGCCCACCCAGCGATCGAGGATGGCACGGGCTTTTCCGCGCGCGCCTTTCTTGGCGAAATAGGCGGCGACTTGAACCGCGGCGATGATCTTCGTGGCCTTGATCGTCACAAGGTCGGGATCGCCGGGGCCGAGGCCGACGCCAAAGAGGCGGCCATTGATTGAGGAAAATCCGCTCATTCGGCTTCGCTCGCGATCGCATTCAAGGCGGCGGCGGCGATTGCGCTCCCCCCCTTGCGCCCCTTAAGGGTAATGAAAGGCACGCGGCCATTGGCGATCAGCGCCTCTTTCGATTCCGCCGCGCCGACGAAGCCGACCGGCATTCCGACGATGCAGGCAGGCCGCGCGGACGTGTTATCGAGCATGTCGAGCAGATGAAACAAGGCGGTCGGCGCGTTGCCGATGGCGGCGATCGCGCCATCGAGCCTGTCGCGCCAAAGTTCGAGCGCGGCGGCGCTGCGCGTGGTGCCGAGTTTTTGCGCAAGCGATGGCACGGAAGCGGCGTCAAGGGTGCAGATGACCTCGTTGCCGCGCGGAAGGCGTGCCGCGATAACACCTCGCGCGAGCATTTTGGAATCGCACAGGATAGGCGCTCCTCGCCGGAGCGCTTGCCGCGCTTGCGCCACGGCGCCGAGCGAAAATACGAGACCGGCGGCGATCTCCACCATTCCGCAGGCGTGAATCATGCGCACCGCGACATGCTCTTCCTCGCGGGTGAAGCGGGCGAGATCGGCCTCGGCGCGGATCGCCGCGAAGGAGCGGCGGTAGATTTCCGCTCCGTCGCGCAAATAGTTGAAGCGGCTCGATGCCTCGCTCATTGCCTCTCCAGCTCGCTCCGCCGCCAGGCGTTCCACGCCATCGTTTCCAACTTTTCGCGCGCTCCCGCCAGGTCGAGGTGCTTCGCATCGTTTATACTGGCATCAATTGCGGTCGCATCCACGACAAGATCGTAACGTCCCGCGTGAGCGATGAGCGTGAAGGGCGTCGCCGCTTGCCGCGCGCAGCCCTTGGCGCAGCCGGAGACATGCAGCGCGACGCCGGTCTTGCGGAACCTCCGCGCGAAAAGCATCAAGGCCAAGGCATCGGCGCGGGTATCGGTGGTGCCACGCTCGCAGGTGGACGCGCCGCCGCACGCCGCTATCGCCAAGCGCGCATCCTTGGGATCGACGATGAATCGATGCGCGGTAAAATAGGCGCGCATGGCATCGGCCTTCTCTGCATGCACAAAGGGCAAGATCAGCGCGCGCCACGGCGTGAGCCTGATCTCGCCAGTACCGAAAATTGCGGCGGCGCGCGCCGCCGCGTCAAGCATATTTGCGTCAAGACGCCCGAAAGCCGCGCCAACTCCGAAGCAGTATCTTTCGTTGAAGTGCAGCAATCCAACTGGACAAGGCTCCTCGAAAGCGCCGCTCTTTCGGGGTGGACCGGGGCGCAGACCGGCAAGCCCGGCAATCGCGCCGGCGCCGCAACTCTCGATAAGACCGCGCATCCGGCGCGCCGGTTCCGCCATTTGCGACCTAAGTCGCAGAAATACCCGGGCGAGGCGCGAGGCAATATCGGGGATTTGGGCTTCTCCACATCGCCCTAAAAAAATTGCCTCGTTGGCGTGTCCTCCGATCCCGATCGCGAAAGGCTGTTTGCCTCCGGTCCAATCGAAACGGATGTCGGCGGGGACAGCGCCAAGCGAAAGCGCGCTTCCATCGTCGATCAGAAAACCGAACTTTCCCGGCAATGCGCGTAAATCCTCGTTGGCAGCAAGCGTGGCTTCGAGCGCCTTGGCGGCGCTTGGCGCATCAATTCGCCCATCAAGGCCGGCAAGCGGGCTGACCAGAACGTTGCGAACCGCTTCGGCCGCGGCATTGGCGTCGAGGAGGCTAATGCCATCGAGCGTTTCGATCAGCAAGGGCAGGCTCTCGCCGCGGACCCCACGCATTTGCAAATTCGCGCGGGCCGAAAGATCGAAAAGTCCATTGCCGTGGTCGCGTCCGGCTTGCGCGAGCCCTCGCAGCGTCGCGGCGCTAACACCGCCGCCACTTATCCGCAGCCGCACGATAAGCCCGTCCTTGGCTTGCATCGGCCGCCGCGCGCCGGGACACCAGCCTTTGCGCAACGAATTCCCGCCGCTCATTCCAGCGTCTCCCGCATTGTGGCGAGGCAGGCAAGGGTCGAATTGCGGCGGCTCCGCCAAAAACCTCGGGCGAGCGCCTCCTCGAAGCTCTTGGCGATGGCGCGCGCGGCGTTGGGATTGGCGTCGATGAGAAAATCCCGCACTGAAGGCGTGCCAAGGGTCGCCCCGAACAGAAGTTCGAAATGCTGGCTCGATACCGCGTCGCTCAACACCGCGAGAGCATAGAGACGGTCAATCGTCCCGGCGATTTCGGCGGCGCCGCGATGGCCGTGACGCATCTGCCCGGCGATCCAGCGCGGATTGCTCGCGCGGACCCGCACGACCCGGGCGATTTCTTGCGCCAACGTGCGCACCTTGATGGCGCCGGGGCGCGCCGTCTCGACATGATAGACGGGCGCATCGTTGTCGAGCATTTGCGCGGCGGCCGCAAAGCCACCTTCATGATCGATAATGGCGTCGGCGTCGAGAATGTCCTGCTCGTCTTGATCTTGAACATGAATGAGCGCGTCGGCGGTCGCGACACGCTCGGCGAAGGCCGCGGCCGCGACGTCCTCGGCTTGCGCGCCGCTGTAGGCATGCGAGGCGGTGGCGAGATAGCGCGCTCCGAGCTCGTGCCGGGTGAGTACGGGATCGTCATCGATCGCCCGCGTGAGCCCGGCCCCATAGGCGCCGGGCGCCGCGCCGAAAACCCGCAAGGGAATTCCGGGCGCGAGCCTGCGCGCCGCCGCGAGCGGGTTCACGTCATCTTCTTCGTCGAGTTCGCTAACTGTCCGCACCGCCTGATCGAACAAGGCGATCTGGGCCGGAAAGACATCGCGGAACAGCCCGGAGATCCGCAACGTGACATCGACGCGCGAATGTGTCAGGCACGCGGGCGGAACGACCTTGAAGCCGGTGACTCGCGAGGACGCATTGTCCCAAAGCGGCGCGACGCCGATGAGCGCAAAAGCCTGAGCGAGATCGTCGCCGCCGGTGCGCATGGTGGCGCTCGCCCAAAGATCCATGACGATCCGCTTCGGCCAGTCGCCATGATCCTGGACATGGCGGTTCAATACCTCCTGGGCCGCGCGCTGACCAATCTCCCAGGCGGTGCGCGTTGGTACCGCGCGCGGATCGATCCCGTAAAGATTACGCCCCGTGGGGAGGACGTCGATGCGTCCGCGCGACGGCGCGCCTCCAGGGCCGGGCGCGACAAAGCGGCCATCGAGCGCGGCTAGGAGCGAAGCGCGTTCCGCTTCCCCGCAGCGATCGATGAGGGCGGTTAGTCGCGCGGATACATCCTCCCCGGTGCCCACTTCGTCGCGCGCTGGCTGAAGGGTTTGGGTGAGCGCGGCGACGGTCGCGTCCCGCAAGCTCGCCTCCGGCGATTGCCCGAATACATGCAAGCCATCGGCGATCCGCATGTCCTTCAGATCGCAAAGCCAGGCATCGAGCTGGCGCAAGGCAGCGGCTGGACCGGCACCGTCCTTCAGCCCGCTATCCTGAAATAATCCTGTCTCTTTCGCGCGCGCGAGGATCGCTTGCGCCAATAGCCTCGCGCGCTTCTGGTCGAGCGACTCGGCAATCGCATATTCATCGAACAAGGCTTCGATTTCGAGCGCCGCGCCATGGCTTCCCGCTTGCGTGAGAGGCGGCGTCATGTGGCCGATGGTGAGCGCGCAAATGCGCCGTTTGGCCTGCGCCGCCTCGCCCGGATTGTTGACGATAAAAGGATAAATGACCGGCAGCGCTCCCAGCACCGCCTCCGGCGCGCAATTCTCCATGAGCGCCGCTGCCTTGCCGGGCAGCCATTCAAGCGTGCCATGGGTGCCGCAATGAATCATCGCATCGATCTTTTCATGCTGGCGGAGCCAGACATAGAAGGCGACGTAGGAATGGCACGGCGGCAACCCGGTATTATGATAGTCTGCCTTGCGATTTGCGGCAATGCCGCGATCGGGCTGCAATGCGATGATCAAATTTCCGGCGCGCACCACCGGAAACGCGAACGCAACATCGTCCGCCTCTGCCTCCGGGTTGCCCCATCGCGCCCGCATCGATTCCACGAATGCCGGGGGCAGGGCATCAAGGGCCAATACATAATCGACGAGCGTAAGGCGTTCCGTTGAAGCCCCCTCTTCGAGTTGGCGCATCAGTTCGTCCGTGCGCGGGAGCGGCCCGATACGGTATCCGGCCTCGCGCATCGCACCGGCAATCGAGGCGACGCTTTTCGCCGTGTCGAGGCCAACGGCATAGCCGCCGCGGCCTTTCTTGCCTGGATAATCCGAAAGGACGCAGGCGATTTTGCGCGCGGCGCGGGGAGTCTTGCGCAATGTGACCCAGGCCGCCGCGAGGTCCGCGACAAACCTCACCCGCGAAGAGAGAGGCGCGTGGACGCGGGGAGTGAATTCAAGATCCGCGCGATGTCCGGCTTCCGCCTTGCAGGCAATCGCGCGGGTGATCAATCGCCCGTCCATTTCCGGGAGGACGACATTCATGGCGAGATCGGCGGCGCCAAGGCCGCGCGGATTTTCCTGCCATTGCGCCTCCGTGGCGCAGGTGAAAATCGCCTGCAGCACCGGCGAGCCGGCGCCATCGAGAATGCCTGCTTGCGTATCGAGGCGGGCCGAAAAGCCTGTTGTGTTGATGATCAAGTCGGGTTTTTCGCGGGCGAGTTCGGTGCGCACCCAGGCGGCGGCCTCCGCGTCCTTCAGACTCGTGACGAAGATCGCAGTCATGTCGAGCCCACGCGCGGCTAGCGCATCTGCGAGCGCGCCAACAGGCGCCGTGTCCCCCGCGACCATGAAGGAACGGTAGAAGACAATAAGCGCCTTGCCCATGGCGCCATCGAGCCTGCGGCAGCCCGCCTCGAAACGGCCCGCCGGCGCAATCGCGGCCGGGGCCGCGGGCTCCTGCCACGCGCGCGGGGTGCTGGCGCGGCTTTCGATGAAATCAAGAAGCGCCGCGATCTGTTCGGTCCCGCCATGCTGGAACGCGGCATGGATATAGCGGAGATTAGCGCCGTTCACTGTCGAGGCGGCATCGAGCCGTGGATCGTCCATCGCGTCGCCCGGCACGATGGCAAGCGCGAAATTTTGGGCCCGCGCCGCGCGGAAAAATTCCTCGACGCCATACCGCCAATAGTCGAGTCCGCCGAGGAGACGGACCAGCACGAAGCGCGCTTGGCTCGCGGCCGTCTCGACATAGAGATCGACCGAATAGGGATGTTTGAGCATGCCGAGATTGGCGAGCCGAAGGCTCATGGCGTTCGCCGGGCGCCCCGCGGCCGCCGCCGCGACGAGGCCGAGATCGCTGTCGGAAAAGGAGAGAAACAAGATGCCGGCCGGGGTTTGGCCGAGATCGACGGCGGCCTCGGCTTCGTCGAGCGATCGCTGTTCCGTGCGCAGAAGATGCATGACTCAAGACTCCTCGCGCGGCAAGAGCTTTGCGATCGACGCCTTGTCGAAACCCTTTTCACCTATGATCACGAGGCGTCCGTGCCGCGGTTCGCCAGGGCGCCACGGGCGGTCGAAATTCTTTTGCAAGCGATTGCCGACGCCTTGGACGAGAAGCCGCACCGGCTTGCCGCGCACCTCGACAAAACCCTTGATCCGTAACACGTCGTGGCGCGTGGCGATGTCAGTCAGTTGGCGCAGCAAGGCGTCGGGATCGTCGATAGCCCCGGTCGCAAAGACGGCACTGTCGAAATCGTCGTGATCGTGCCCGGCCTGGCCGTCATGGCGCGAGGGCCGTGCGGCAAGATCGTCCTCGGCCGCCGCGTCGAGGCCGAGCAGG
>DATBYR010000251.1:0-2511 GCA_036513565.1 Methylocella sp.
CGAAAATCTCAAGGAACTCGTCCGCTCGATGGAGGAGTTTCCCGATCTTGGCGCCTTCCTCGAACATATTTCGCTGGTGATGGACGCCGCGAACACCGATTCCGGCGCCCGCGTCTCGATCATGACCTTGCACGCGGCGAAGGGGCTTGAGTTCGAGACCGTGTTTTTGCCCGGATGGGAAGAGGGGCTGTTCCCGCATCAACGTTCGCTCGACGATTTGGGCCGCGCGGGGCTCGAGGAAGAGCGCCGCCTCGCGTATGTCGGCCTGACCCGGGCCAAGCGCCGGGCGAAGATTTATTTCGCGACCAACCGGCGCATTCATGGGCTTTGGCAGACGACGATTCCTTCGCGTTTCCTGGACGAACTGCCGGAAACTCGCGTCGAAGTCGTCGAGGCGGCAACGGGATCGGCCTATGGCGGCTATGCGCAATCGCGTTTTTCCAATATGGACACCTTTGGGTCGTCCTATGCGACGCCGGGCTGGCAGCGCGCGCAGCAGCGCGGGGGCGAGCCAACGCCGGGCACGCGGGGGAGTTTTCATGAACGCAAGGCCCGCCGCGGTCCGGGGCAGATCGAGGGGGAACTCGTCGCGAGTTCGAGCGCGGGTTCGGCCTTCGCGAAGGGCGCGCGGGTGTTTCACCCGAAATTCGGCACCGGCACGGTCACCACTGTGGACGGCAACAAGCTCACCGTCGATTTCGACAAGGCCGGGCGCAAAATGGTGTTGGAGAGTTTTGTCCAGGCCGGGTGATACATGAGAACAAATTGTGCCGTATTTTGGAGGAAGCAGGTCGACTGCCCAAGCATCTTGGGCGTTGGAGGTGCCGCACGATGGCAAAAGCTGCCGGCCTGTCCAAAGCCACCGCGCAACCTTCGCGGGCCGCCAATGATATCAAGCCGCATGTTCAAAGTCTCGCATGATCCGGCCGTGGTCGAAAAGATCCGGGACTTGATCGGGCTTCAGTCTCTTCGTCCGCACCGCCTTTCTCGCCGGGAAGGTGTGCGGCAATGTCGTCTCCTCGGACTGAAGGTCCTGGTTCTCGCCGTGATCATCGGCATTGGCTCCACAATCTCGGCTCGTTCACCCGGTATCGTCGGGAATTTTGCGCCGTTGACCGGGCCATCGAAGACACAAGAGTGTGATGCGGTCGACCCCACTCCAACTTCTCCTTTCGAAAATGTGAGACCGGACTCGCTGAGTAGCTTGTGGCGGTTGCGCCGTAATACGGGGCTTAAGCAGCGGCGGGCTGGAGCAGCGATTTGAGAGGCGCCGATTCATCGGCGAGCCGCGCTGGGGCGATCTCCATCCGCTCGCCGACGATGCGTTTGGCGGCCATGAATTCGCCCAGGCGATTGATCGAATCGGCGGCGATGACCAGTCCTTCCTTGAGATAAAATGCGATGAAAGATGACGTCCCCATGCTCCCTCGGATCGCGAGTTCCTCATAGCCGTCCGAGAACCCAACCATCTGCAGTTTAAGGTCATATTGGTCGGACCAAAACCAGGGCGCGGTGGCGGCGGGAATTGGCCGCCCAGTGATCGACGCGGCGGCCGCGCGGGCCTGTTCGAGCGCGTTTGGAACCGATTCGAGGCGTATTTTCCGCCGCAAGAATCCGTGATGCGCGTGCATCGCGCAGTCCCCGATGGCATAAATATCGGGGTCGCCGGTGCGGCTCGCCTCATCGACGACAATCCCGTCGTCAACGCCGAGGCCGGCGCGTTGCGCGAGCTCTATGTTGGGAACAAGACCGATGCCGATCAACACAAAATCGGCGGCAAACGATTGACCGCCGGCGCATGTGACCGCGCCCACTCCGCCATCCTCGCTACCGGCGGTGAAACCGCTAACCGTGACCCCTGTGCGAATGTCGACCCCGGCTTCGCGATGGATGCGTTCATAGAATTTCGACAGATCGGGTGCCGTGACGCGTGCGAGCACGCGCGGCGCCCCTTCGAGCACGGTTACGGCAAGCCCGCGTTTAACCGCGACGGCGGCGGCTTCAAGCCCGACATAGCCGCCGCCGACGATCACGAGACGCCTAGGGGCCTCCATGAGCGGCTGCAACGCCTCGACATCGGAAATCGTGCGCAGGTAAAAAATATTGCGCAACCCGGCGCCCGGCACCGGAAGCTCGCGGGCGCGGCCCCCGGTCGCGATTACAAGCTTATCGTAAAGGAGCGGCGCGTAGCCCTCGATCAAGAGCGTCTTCGCGCGCCGGTCGATCCCGGCGACGCGGACACCGAGCCGCATCTCCACCCGGGCTTTCTCATAGGCAACCGAGGCCTTGTAAATTAGCGCGTCCTTGTCGATTTCGCGCGCGAGAAAAGCCTTCGACAAAGGCGGGCGCATATAGGGAAGATAGTCCTCCTCGCCGACGAGGACGATGCGGCCCTCGAAGCGGTTTTGACGGAGAAGCGTCGCAGCCTCGCCGCCCGCCTGACCGCCGCCGATAATCGCAATCGTCGAAGCGGCGCCGGGCTGAGCTTGTTCCATCACCACTTGAATTCCT
>DATBYR010000252.1:0-2728 GCA_036513565.1 Methylocella sp.
GTCAAAGCGACGCTCATGGCACTGTTTTGCCGCGTGGAAATCAAATCCGATCGCGTCGACATCACGCTCTCTCGAGGCCGCTTGACCCAGCTGCTCGCCGGGTCGCTTGATCTGAAGATGCAACATCAAGCGCCTACGAGTGCGCCGGATGATCTCCTGGGATTGACGGTGCCGGTGGGCCTGAAGCGCGTCGGTCGCGAAATGCGAATGCTGGTCGAAAATGCCGATGACCAGACACCAGCCGATCCCAGCTTGCTCAGAATCATCGCGCGCGCTCACCACATCCAGGCGCGCCTGATCCAAAACCCCAAGCTAACCATGCATGACATCGCTCGCGAGGAGCGCGTGTCGGCAGCCTACATCTATTCCCTCCTGCGTCTTCCCTGGCTGGCGCCCGACATCACCACGGCCATCATCGATGGCCGAAAGCCGCCGCAACACACCGCCAAGACATTGATGCGCCTGACGCCGCGGCTGCCGGCCGGGTGGGCCGAACAGCGAAAGCTCCTCGGCTTTCGCTGAGAACACATCGTCGATTCTGCGAGTTCCCGCCTCCAATCACTTCGGCTTCACCTGACGTCAGCTGCTCCGCCCGCGAAAAAAGTCAACCACGAAATGGCGCGGGAGAGATTTTCAGAACGGCCGCAGCCGAAATCGCGCGTGAAACTGTCTCGGCCACGAATCGCTTTGGACACGAGACCGGTAACCCCCGCAAATTCGCGAGAAAATAGGCTTCCTAGAAAGACAATAATATATGCAATATCAAGTACGTAATAACTGGCTGGGGCGGGAGGATTCGAACCTCCGCATGGCGGAATCAAAATCCGCTGCCTTACCGCTTGGCGACGCCCCAATGCCGCTTTTTATCCCAGGCTGGAGCCCGCGGCGGCCGGACCATAATGCGCGGCGGGACAAGCCGCAACCTCTGATGGCTCGAAGCAATGGTATGGCCGAAAGGGCCGTTCTGCCTGCACTGCGGACTGCGGCGGCTTTGATCGGATCACGCCGATCAGGGGTGGTCGCGTCGGAATTGCGGCGCTCCGGGCCATGCAAGGCGAATCCACGGTTTTCAGGCTGCGCATTTGACGGCATCTAGCAGGAAGGGCGTCAGTGCCGGTCGCATACATCGGAGCTTTAAGCGCGAACCCTACGGTATATCTTGTCCGGCCTTCGCCTTGACGCGCGACCAAATCTTCTTTTTCACGAGAAGGAGAAGACCGGCGTAGACGATGAGGAAGATCAGCACGCGAATGCCGAGGCGCTTGCGTTCCTCGAGTTTCGGCTCTGCGGCCCACATCAGGAAGGCGGCAACATCCTTGGCGTATTGCTGAACCGTCTTGGGCGAGCCGTCGGCGTAATCGACAAGACCATCGCTCAGAGGCTTGGGCATGGCGATCTTGTGGCCCGGAAAATATTCGTTCCAGTTCGCGTCGTTGTCGTTCGTGTAGCCGTTCAAGAGCGCATCGATGTAATCGGCGCCTTGCTCTTGGTACTGGATGATGGGATCGATCAAAAAGAGCGGAAAACCGCGCTCGTAGGTGCGGGCCTTGGCGAGCAACGACATGTCGGGGGGCGCCGCGCCGAGCGCCGCCCGCGCGGCTTGTTCATTGGCAAAATTCCACGGGAAGTAATCCGATGGCCGGCCGGGGCGTTCGAACATTTCGCCGGCATCGTTTGGGCCGTCCTTGATCTTGTATGTGGCGGCGAGCGCCTTGACTTGTGCTTGTGAAAAGCCGGGGCCGCCGGGATCCGCCAAATTCCGGAAAGCGACCAATTCGAGGGAATGACAATTGGAACAAACCTCGCGATAGACCTGAAACCCCCGCTGAAGCTGCGCCTGATCGTAGCGGCCGAAGGGCCCGTAAAAGCTCCATTCCTGACGCGGCGGATTGGGCTGCTCCTGCTTTTCAACGGGCCGCGGCGGCCCGGTCTGCGCGAGCACCTTGGCGGCGCTTGCCGCTAAAGCCGCCACCAGAACCGCGCCAACGGCCAATCCCATACCGCGGCCGATCCCGTGCCTCATCGCTTTTTTCCTTGTCGCCAGGCGATCATTGTCCCGGCGCGTGCGCTTCCATTGAATTGGCGTCCGCTGCCGCGGCTTGACCAGCCTTGCCCAACACCGCGTCGCAAATGGAGGGGGGCAGGGGCCTCGGCTTCTCGAATCGTCCAAGCAACGGCAAGATCACCAGGAAGTAGAGAAAATAATAGACGGTCAGGAACCGGGCGGCGATCACATAGCCTCCTTCCGGCGGCTGCGATCCCATATAGCCGAGGAGCACCGCGCAGACGACAAAGAGCCAAAAGAAAATTCTGTAAAGAGGCCGGTAGGCCGCCGACCTGACCTTGGAGGTGTCGAGCCACGGTAGAAACGCGATAATGAACACCGAGGCGATCATCGCGGCGGTTCCGCCGAGTTTGGAAGGGATCGACCGCAAAATCGCGTAAAAGGGCAGATAATACCATTCCGGCACGATATGCACCGGAGTCAGCAACGGGTTGGCCTCGATGTAATTATCGGCATTGTAAAGATAATTCGGCACGTAAAACACAAACCAGGCGAAAAGCACAAGGAAGCAGACGAGCGCGAAACCGTCCTTCACGGTGAAATAGGGATGGAAAGGCAAGGTGTCCTTGGCGGTCTTTTTTTCGATTCCGGCGGGATTGTTCGATCCATGAACATGCAGCGCCCAAATATGCAAGACGACGACGCCCGCGATCATGAAGGGCA
>DATBYR010000253.1:0-8402 GCA_036513565.1 Methylocella sp.
CCGCGCGGCGCGCTCGGGAACCGCGGGATGAATAATGGGCTGCACATTGATGCCGCGCTCAAAAAGTCCTTGGCTTAGAGCCACGGCAAAAACCGAATTGCCGGCCATAATGGGAATAATCGCGAAACCGGCGCTCGTTCCCGTATTCCATCCTCGCGTCTTGGCGGCATCGAAAAACAAGCGGCTGACACGGCGCAATCTTTCGACCCGGCCGGGTTCGCGATGCAGGATGGCAAGGGCCGCTGAGGCGGCGGCCGCCAGCGGCGGCGCAAGGCCGACCGAATAGACGAACCCGCCCGACATGCATTTTAGATATTCCACGAGCGCGGTAGGACCGGCAATGAAACCGCCACATCCGGCAAGCGTCTTCGAAAGCGTCCCCATCCAGATATCCACATCGCGCGGGTCCGTGCCGGCGTGATCGAACAACCCGTATCCGTTCGGGCCAAGCACCCCGAGACCATGCGCGTCGTCAACCATCAGCCAGGCGTTGTGCCGCCGCTTTATCTCAACGAGCATCGGCAAGTCGGGAACATCGCCGTCCATGCTGTAGAGGCCTTCAACGACGATCAACGCACGCTCGAACCGCCGCCGGATCGACGTCAGCAATAAATCCAGTGCCATGAAATCACGGTGCGGAAACGAACGCCGCTCGGCGCGGGACAGAGTCGCGCCGGCCAGGATGCTGTTGTGGGCAAGGCTTTCGTGAACGATCAAATCCTTCGGCCCGAGAATGGCGCCGATGGTCGATACATTGGTCGCGTGGCCGCTGACGAAAACGACGCAATCTTCCTGCCGATAATGTTGCGCCAAGGCCCCCTCGAGTGCCCGGTGTCCCGGCCGTTCGCCAGCGACCAGCCGGCTCGCGGACGCCGACGTGCCGAATGCGTCAACGGCGGCATGCGCCGCTTCGCGGACCTCCGGATGATGGTTTAGGCCAAGATAATCATATGACGAATAATTGATGAATTGGCGCCCGCCTATGAGGGTCGTCGCGCCGGCAGCGGTTTCGTGGAGGCGAAAATAGGGATTGTCGAGGCCAACCACGGCCGCCATCGATCGCTGAAGTTTAAGTTCGCGATACCCCGCCAGATTTTGAAAGTCCATCACGCCGTTGGGAGATGGTGGGACCGGCAACCGCGCAATTTGCGTCTTGGCACCGGCTGCCAAGGTGTCAAGGCGGTTTTGAACCATCTCATCGAGGAGCCGCCGGCCCTCTTCATCCAACCCAGCTCGATTTTGCGACTTCATGCAAATTTCCTGGGGGCTAGGCGACGGCCCGACGAAGCGGTCGATTCATTCGTGAACGGACGTGGAAGAAGGTTCGTTATTTCAGACAATATGTCAACGTCGTCTTTGGCTGGCTCCCGCGGGGCTGGACCTGCAAGAGCCGGCGCCGGCTGGCAACCGAACTGACCAAGCTCGGCCAACAGATCAGCCACGCCGTCGTTGGCGCGTTGTTGAAGCAGCAGAAGTTCAGCACGCAAGTCCGGCGGCCTTGCTCCGAACCAGCCGGTGATTCCGGTGGCCACGAAGAAGCACGAAGGAGGAGTTGGGCGGTGGCGCCGGAACGCCCGACCGGGAGTGGCGGCCCCAAGGTGAGGCCGAGACGGCTATCGCGGCGGCAACCCCCGCAACCCGATTGAAGGTTTGCCGCGAACTCCCCAAGGCAGCGCCGCCGCGAACCAAGAAATGGCCGGCCGCAACATCCAACGTGTGGATTTTCTGGCAAGCGATTGTTTCCCGATAGGCCCTTAGCAGCCACTCGATTGGCCGCCAGCTTGGGTCAAGGCGAACCCGCCAAGTTCTGCTCGCACTTGTGAACACCAGACGATTCTCGCCGGGCCTGGCCCTGGTGCCAGTGTTGAGTTAAAGTTTTGCGATACCGCGCTATCTCGCCTAACAAGCGAAGTTAAGCTAGACCCTGATCGATTCAAGTTGAAGCGAATCATGCTCTCTGTGTTTGTCCCGCCGCCGAAGCGGTACATTCAAGGGAAAAATGAGAATGCAAGAGGATAGAGTCCCTGCGTAAGTTTAACGATCGTAGCGTGGGGGAGCGCTTTCGATGGAACCGGATCGCGCCTCAAGATGCTGGTATTAGCAAGTTCCGCATTTCCGGCTCGGCGGGCCAAAATCTAGAGGCTTGATGGCCGAGCCTGTTCCCGATGCGCGATCTCTCAAGGATCGGCGTATTCTCGTTTTGAAGGTATTGGAGATGATCAGCCCAACCAACCCCTTATTGAAAGACGGTCCGATGCCTCAGCCAAGCCCGCATGAACCATCGATGGAGGAAATCCTCGCATCGATCAGGCGAATCATCGCCGGCGACCAGGCGCTGCTTGCGAGCGAGAGCGGGTCATGCGGGGAGGCTCCGCGGCCGGACCCTAATGGCGAAGCCTTCGAGCCGGGTTCGCGCGCGGGCGCCGGGCGCACTTTCGTCTCAACCGCCACCGACGGTTCAGTCGGCGCCGCCTTCAACGCGCTTCTCGCCAGCCGGTTTGTCCAGCACCGCGACGTCGTCATTGGTCTTACCCGCGAAATGCTACGTCCCATGCTCAAGACGTGGCTCGATGACAATCTGCCGGGCATCGTGGAGCGCCTTGTCACTGCCGAAATCGAGCGGGTCGCGCGCGGCGAATAAACTAAGGCGCGGTGGCATTTGCTTTGCGGAAGAGGTCTGGCGCGGCGCGTGCCGGACCCTCCGCGCTCTTGCTTTTTGCCCGCTTGTTTGCCATCGCTCCCATTTGACGCGGCCGGCCCCAGCTGGCCCGCCAAGGGCGCGCGAGCAACACCGGAACAATGATCAGATGATGGAAAAGACTTTCGATCCAACGGCGGTCGAAGGCCGAATCGCTTCCGCATGGCAAGAGGCGGGCGCGTTCCGGGCAGGGCGCCCGGAGCGGGCAGGAGCGGCGACATTCACGATCGTCATTCCGCCGCCGAACGTCACCGGTTCCCTGCATATGGGCCACGCGCTCAACACGACCTTGCAGGATATTCTCTGCCGCTTCGAGCGGATGCGCGGCAAGGATGTGCTTTGGCAGCCCGGCACGGATCACGCCGGCATCGCCACCCAAATGGTCGTCGAGCGGCAATTGATGGAGGCCCAAAAGCCCGGTCGCCTAGCTTTGGGGCGCGAAAAATTTCTGGAGCGCGTGTGGCAATGGAAAGTCGAATCCGGCGGAGCGATCATCGATCAATTGCAACGGCTCGGCGCCTCCTGCGATTGGTCGCGCGAGCGCTTTACCTTGGACGAAGGGCTGTCCCGCGCCGTCACCAAGGTTTTCGTCGAGCTTTATAAGGAAGGCCTGATCTACAAGGACAAGCGCCTGGTCAATTGGGACCCCAAACTCCAGACCGCGATCTCCGACCTCGAAGTGGTGCAGGTCGAGACCAAGGGCCATCTCTGGCATTTTAAATATCCGATCGTCGAGGACGACGGCCGCGAGACCGGCGAGTTCATCGTGGTCGCGACGACGCGGCCGGAAACCATGCTCGGCGATACGGCGGTCGCGGTCCATCCCACGGACGCGCGCTATCTCCATCTCCAGGGCAAAAAGGTGCGGCTACCACTCGTTGGGCGCCGCATTCCGATTGTCGCCGACGAATATTCAGACCCGGAAAAGGGCACCGGCGCGGTAAAAATCACCCCGGCGCATGATTTCAACGATTTCGAGGTCGGCAAGCGACATAAACTACCGCGTGTCAACATCCTTGATGCGGAGGCGCGTGTGGCGCTGCGCGACAATGGACATTTTTTTCATGGTTTCGCGTCCTCTGACGAACTTGACGCCACGGTCGATGCGCTCGACGGCTTTGACCGCTTCGATGCGAGGAACCGTGTCGTCGCGATGATGGAGGAGCGCGGGCTTCTCGATAAGCTCGAACCCAACACCCACATGGTCCCGCATGGCGACCGTTCCCACGCCGTGCTGGAGCCTTGGCTCAGCAATCAGTGGTACGTAAACGCCAAAGTTCTTGCCGAGCCGGCGCTGGCCGCTGTGCACGAGGGCCGCACGAAATTCGTGCCGAAGAATTGGGAAAAGACCTATTTCGATTGGCTCGAAAACATCCAGCCCTGGTGCATTTCGCGCCAGCTTTGGTGGGGACACCGGATTCCGGCGTGGTACGGGCCATTCTTGCTCCCTGATCCAAACGTAGATCGTTTCGCAAATCTTGCGCGTTTCGTCGCCGAAACGGAAGTCGATGCCATTGCTGACGCCAACGCATACTACGCGCGCATTAGCACCAAAGTCGAAATAGGGGCCAACATCGACGACGCCCGCTCATCTATAATTGAAGTGACACAGGGCCGATCAAAAACAATTAAGATATTTCGCGATCCCGACGTCCTCGACACTTGGTTTTCTTCCGCGCTCTGGCCTTTCTCCACGCTCGGCTGGCCGGACGAGACGCCAGAGCTAAAATCCCGTTATCCGACGAGTGTGCTCGTCACCGGCTTCGATATCATTTTCTTCTGGGTCGCCCGGATGATGATGGTGGGCCTTCATTTCATGCACGACGTCCCTTTCCGCGATGTCTATATCCACGCCCTTGTCCGCGATGAGAAAGGCGCCAAGATGTCGAAGTCGAAGGGCAATGTGGTCGATCCCTTGCAGGTCATCGAGACCTATGGCGCGGATGCCCTGCGCTTTACACTCGCTGCCATGGCGGCGCAGGGACGCGACATCAAGCTATCGACGCAACGCATTGAGGGATATCGAAATTTCGGCACAAAGCTCTGGAACGCGGCGCGTTTCGCCGAAATGAATGGCTGCGTGTTCCAGGCCACGTTTAATCCGCGCCAAACAAGTCTCAAGATAAATGGCTGGATTGTTGGCGAAACCGCGAAGGCCATTGCCGAGGTCACGGGGGCGATCGAATTCTATCGCTTCAACGATGCCGCCAACGCCGCCTATCGCTTCGTCTGGAACATTTTTTGCGACTGGTATCTCGAACTCGCCAAGCCTCTCCTGCAAGGCGCTGATGGGCCGGGTAAGATCGAGACCCGCGCGACAACGGCTTTCGTGCTGGAACAAATCGTCAAGCTCCTGCACCCCTTCATGCCGTTCATGACCGAGGAGCTTTGGAGCATCACGGCGACTGACGAACTGCCCCGCGGGCGTCTGCTAGCCCTCGCGGAATGGCCGGAATTGGAGCGCTGCGAAAATCCGGAGGCCGAGGCCGAGATTGGCTTTATCGTCGAGCTTATTTCGGAAATCCGTTCGGTGCGCGCGGAGATGAACGTCCCGGCGGCCGCACAAATCCCGCTGGTGCTTGTAAACGCCTCCCCCGGGGCCAAGTCGCATGCGGAAGATTGGGACGAAACCAAGCGCCTCGCCCGGCTATCGGAGATTTCGTTCGCGCCCGAGGCTCCGGAAAAATCCGTGCAGATGGTCGTGCGCAACACCGTTGCCGCGCTTCCCTTGCAAGGGATCATCGATTTCGAAGCGGAAAAGACTCGTCTCGCCAAGGAGATCGCCAAATTGAAAGGCGACGCGGACAAGATCGAAGCCAAACTTCGCAATGCCGATTTTGTTGCCCGCGCGCCGGAAGATGTCGTCGAGGAAAACCGCGAACGGCGAGAAGACGCCCTGTCCAGGATGGAAAAGCTCGCCGCCGCGCTGGCGAGGCTCGGCGGGGCTTGAAGCGATAAGCGCGTCCGGCCGGCTAGATCGCGTCCCGATCAAATGGTATCATTTGATCGATAAGGACGCAGCTCAATATCAAAGAGTTGGAGCATGTCCTGATCGAAAAAGCCGAGCAACTTTTTCGGGACATGCTCTAGACTCAACCTGTCACGGCGTCGAACACGAGCTTCGCGTTCAAGCCGATGATCACCACCGCGATCAAGGCGGCGGTCGCGCTTGTCGTCCACGGCGCGACGAGGCCGCCCATGCGGCCGCGCGACGCGGTAAACCATACCAGGGGAACGACCGCGAAGGGCAGCGTGAGGCTTAAAATGACCTGGCTCAAAACAAGCAGCTCGTTCGTCGCGCTGGCGCCGCCGATGAGAATGACGGCGACCGCCGGCACGATGGCGACGAGCCTGGTCAAGAGCCGCCTCGCCACGGGATTGAGCCTTATATTGACGAAACCCTCCATGACGATCTGCCCCGCGAGGGTGGCGGTCAGGGTCGAGTTCAAGCCGCAGGCAATGAGGGCGATGGCGAAGAGCTTGGCGGCGAGCGCGCTGCCGAGCAGAGGCGCGATCAACCGGTAGGCGTCCGGCAATGCGGCGACCTCCAGGTGGCCATGCGCGTGAAAAGCGGCGGCGGCGAGAATCAAAATCGATCCATTGATCAGGAGCGCAAAAAGAAGCGCGATCGTCGAGTCGAGGATCGCGAGCCGGATCGCCGATGCCTTTTCGGCTTGGCTCGGACCGACCGCGCGGGTCAGCACGATGCCCGAATGCAGATAGAGATTATGCGGCATGACCGTCGCGCCCAAGATCCCGAGCCCGAGATAGAGCATTGCCGGATTTGTGAACAAGTCGCGGGTGGGCAGGAGAGCCTTTGCGACATCCGCCATGTCGGGCCGGGCGAGGACGAGCTCGACCGCGAAACAGGAAGCGATCAAGACGAGAAGCGCGACGACGAAAGCTTCGAGCTTGCGGAAACCGAAGCGCATGAAGGCGAGAACGAGCAGCGCGTCGAGCGAGGTCAAAACAACCCCGGCGCCTAGAGGTAAGCCGGTGAGCAGTTCAAGCCCGATCGCGGTGCCGATGACTTCGGCGAGGTCCGTCGCGACGATCGCCAGCTCCATGATCAGCCAGAAGCCTAGCCTCGCCGGGCGAGGAAAGGCCTGGCCGCAGTTTTGGGCGAGATCGCGCCCCGTCGCGAAGGCGAGCCGCGCCGAAAGGGCTTGCAGCACGACGGCCATCAGGCTCGACAGAACCGCGACGAACAACAGCGCCATGCCGAAACTCGAGCCCCCGGCGATCGCGGTCGCCCAATTGCCGGGATCCATGTAGCCCGTTGCGACGAGGTAACCGGGACCCGCGAAACTCAGAAAGCGGCGAAAAACCGGGCCGGTCGTTGGAACTTGCACGCTCCCATGCGCGGCGCCAAGCGAGCGCGAGTCTCCTTGCGAAATGGTCTGGGCGGCGGACAGCGGCATCGGCTTCCTTTCGTGCGACGGTCAACGACAGCGATCTGATTAAAATTTAATAAGGGCGCCTTGTGCGAAAGCTATCAAATCCAAGAGGGTCTGGGCGGAATGGTTGGCGTCTGTAGCTCCCCATGGTATAATATGTAGCATGGGCTACAAAATAATCAAACTCAAAAAAGTTGACTTGGACCTGTTTTCTTCGAATTTGGCGCGGTGGCACGCGCACATCGCGCGGCCAAAGGACTAAGGTTTAATGATCAAGAAAGTGGCCGTGGGGCCTGCGCCGGCCGAGCTGCCGGTCGAGGCAGTGCAGGCCCGGCGCTTTGAAAAGGCGCGATCGGCGCAGGCGGCGGCGGTCCTCGAGGATTATGTCGAATTGATCGACGATCTTCTGGCGAGCGGCGGCGAGGCGCGCCCGACGGATATCGCCCACCGTCTCGGGGTGACCCACGCGACGGCGATCAAGACGATCGCCCGCCTGAAACGGGAGGGGCTTGCCACCTCGAAGCTCTATCGGGGCGTGTTCCTGACGCCGGAGGGGCATGGCCTCGCCGATCGTGTCCGCTCCCGGCATCGGCTCGTTGTCGATGTTCTCCGCGCCGTCGGCGTTCCGGAGCAATGCGCGGAACTCGATGCCGAGGGCATGGAGCATCATGTGTCCGACGTCGCGCTCGCCGCTTTCGCGCGGTTTCTGAAGCGCCAAGGCAGTTTGCCATGAGGCTGGCCTGGCTTTAGGTCAAGGCGGACCGCAGGGGACGCGGAGGTATTGCTCCCGCGTGATTCTTTTTCGATCGAATGTTTCGGGGTGACCGGAAAGCGCTCGAAGCCGCCGGGCCGGGACGCAAAAACGGGGCGCTTCGCAAAAATCGCTCGCCAACGCGAAAAAATTGTGGTTTTGATGTCACAGAGCCCGACAAGTTAACGTTGACTTGGCATCTTAAGAAGAAGCCGCTTTTTTAGTCTTTAGCAACTTGCTATTGTGACTTTTGAGGCAAAACCTCATCTGCTCGGCGTCGGTTGCCCGGGCATGGCGTGACAGGAATTTTCGCCCGCTTCCCCGCGCGGCATCCCATTCGTTCGACGGCGCCTGCATCCTCACGGCGGCCTGCATCCTAACTAAAAGAGACGGTTTGGCCGACAGTTTCGGAACTATGTTCCATGGAAAATCGCGTTTTCGATAAAACCAGGCTTCCCAGCCGGCACGTGACGGAAGGCGCATCGCGCGCGCCGCACCGTTCCTATCTTTACGCGATGGGGCTCACCCGCGAGCAAATTCATCAGCCTCTGGTCGG
>DATBYR010000254.1:0-7356 GCA_036513565.1 Methylocella sp.
GCCCGGTTTCAGCTCGTCGCGGCGATGAATCCCTGCCGGTGCGGCCATGCGAGCGAGCCCGGCTTTACCTGCAACCGGCAACCCAACGCGCGCTGCATCGCGCAATATCAGGCGCGCCTGTCGGGGCCCCTGCTCGACCGCATCGATCTCCACGTGGAGGTGCCGGCTGTCGCGGCCGCCGATCTAATGCTGCCGCCTCCCGCAGAGGGTTCAAGGGAGACCGCGGAACGCGTCGCCGGCGCGAAATATCCAGGTCGCGCGTTATGCCGGGCTCGGTCTTCCGGGGATCCTCTCCAACGCCGCCGCGCCCGCCAATGTCATCGAGGCGATGGCGCAACTCGACGCCGGGGGCGTCGCCTTGGTCAGGGAAGCCTCGGACCGCCTCCATCTTTCCGCGCGGGGGTTTCACCGGGTCTTGAAGCTCGCCCGGACGATCGCCGATCTCGACGGCGCCGGCGAGGTCGGGCGCCTGCATCTCGCCGAGGCGCTCACCTACCGCATCGATACCACAAGGCAGCTGCGCGCCGCGTGAAAACAGGGCGCGGCTCCGGCCGGGGGTCGCGGGAGCCGCGCCGGACCGCCTAGCGCGATTGCAAGAGCCGCGCGACGGCCTTGGACGTAAAATCCACCATGGGCACGATCCGTGCGTAATTGAGCCGCGTCGGACCGATCACGCCAAGCACGCCGACGATGCGCTGCTCCCGGTCATGAAACGGCGCGGCGATCATCGAGGAACCCGACAGCGAGAAGAGTTTGTTTTCCGAGCCGATAAAGATGCGGACGCCGTCGCCGCCTTCGGCCCGGCTCAACAATTCGATCACGTCCTTCTTTGTTTCGAGATCGGCGAAAAGCAAACGGATCCGCTCGAGATCCTCGATCGCGGTGAGGTCCTGGAGCAGATTGGCCTGCCCCCTGACGATCAGCTGCGGGCCATGCGCGGGGGAGTCCGCCCAGCTCGCCAGCCCGGCATCGACAAGCCGCGCCGTCAATTCGCCGAGCTCCACCTCGGCGAGCTTGCGCGAGGCCTCGATCTCGCACTTGACCTCCTGCAAGGTGCGGCCCCTAATCCGCGCATTGAGGTAATTACCGGCTTCGCTCAAGGCGGACGGCGGCAGCCCCGCCGGTATTTGCAGGATCCGGTTTTCGACCGAACCGTCCTCGGCGACCAGCACGGCGAGCGCGCGCTCCGGCTCGATCCGGACGAACTCGACATGTTTGAGCCGCGCGTTTTCCTTGGTGGTGACGACGACCCCGGCGCCGCGGGTCAAACCAGACAACATCAGCATCGCGTCGCCAAGCAGCCCTTCGATGGTCTGCTCCTGCGAGGCCGCTTTAACCTCGGCCTCGATATGTTCGCGTTCCTCCCGGCTAACGTCGCCCAATTCGAGCAGCGCATCGACGAAAAAGCGCAAGCCCAGCTCGGTTGGGAGCCGCCCCGCGCTGGTGTGCGGCGCATAAATCAAGCCGATCTCCTCGAGATCCTGCATTACATTGCGGACCGAAGCCGGCGACAGCGGCGCCGGCAAGAGCCGCGCGACGTGGCGCGATCCGACCGCCTCGCCATGGGCAAGGTAAGTATCGACGATCAGCCGGAATATTTCGCGCGAGCGCTCGTTGAGTTTTGCCAGGCTGTTGCCGCCAAGCCGCGCCGCGCCGGGAGCATGATCCAAGGGAACTGCCATGGCGGCTAACATGACCGCTTGGGGCCCGGGATGCAAGCGCGGGGGCACCGCCCGCATGCGCGCGGCCTATTTCATGCGGAACTTGTTGCGAATGCCGAGGCCGAAAAGGAAGAGGAGAATGGTGCCGAGCATGGTTTGAACGGCGGCCAGGATTTTGAGCGCAGCGGGCAGATTTTCAATGTAGTGGGAATCGAAAAAATCCTTGCGGAAGCCGAAGACGTTGAGCGTGATGGCGAAGCTGAGGCCAAAGGATTTTTCGATGGGCAGCGCGTCGGAAAATACGAGGAGCACGGCGCCGATTGCCGCTACGGCGAGAAGCCACAGGAACGGACGGGCATAGCTGCGGCCGTACTCTGAAAGAACCCCGTAAAGCGAAATTGGCAGGCCTCGCCAGGGGCCAAGCAGTACGCTGCGCGATTGCAATTCGAGGGCGAAGAAATCGAGTTCGTCCTCATGCTTTTTCAGCCGGTCCATTTCGAGCTTGAGGCACGCGTAGGAGTCCATGGAAGTTCCCGCCCTATCCTTTTCCTTTGGCGCCGGCGGCCATGTGACGCCACGCCAGACAGTGCCTTGATGAAGCTTCGCGTTGAAAAATTGGGGCGGCACCGTTTTAAATGTCGTGCCCTCAAACGAAGTAATACCTTTTAGCTCTGCATTGATGAAGTGGCTGGACGAGTTAAAAACGGCGTCGGCGAAGACAGTCTTTTCAGAGAAAGTCGCGGTATCGAAGTTGACATCATCGAAGAAAGCCACGCGAGCGAAAGTGGCCGAACGGGCGAACGTCGCTTTGAGGAAGCCGACCGTACGAAAGAACTCCGCCTTCTCGAAGTTGACGCTACCGCCGAAGTTCGCCAATAGGAAATTGGCTTCGCCGTAGAACTTTGCGCGCACGAAGCTGGTGTTCCCGTAGGGGTTCCCTCGGGAGAAAGTCGCGCCGACGAAATAGGCCATGCTGAAGAAAGTCGCGTAACCAAAGAGCGTCAACGCGGTAAAGTTCGCGCCCTGGAAAATTGCAGGACTCGCGAAGCCTGCGCTATCGAAGGCGGCCATTCCTGAAAAGGTCGCGTTTTCAAAACTCGCTATTCCGAGGAAAGTCGCTCCTATAAATTCGGCTTGACCATTGAAAACCGTATTCTCGAACTCTGCCTTGTCGAAGAAGAAATATCTCTCAAAAGTGACATAGCGATCGAATTGAACATTCGAAAAATCGATGTTGGAATCGCTTAAAGGAAGCGCAAGGGATGTCGCCAAACTCTTGCAGCGTGCCGCAAAGGCTGCTTCAATCTCGTGCACCTTCTCAGGCGGAGCAGGAGTCAGTTCCTGCAAAGAGTGGCGCTTCATTGTAATAAGTTGCGCGCGTCTTGGCTCGTCAAGATTTCTCGCAAAGTAACGGTTCCAAGCGTCACGGTTCTTATTTTTCAGCTCGTCATCCTGTAACTCCGGCACGCCATAGAGCGTGGCCAGCAAATACCAGGGATTGTCCTCGGCCTTGGTTTTTGGCGGCTTCGGCTCCCCTGCCCCGCTCTCTGGATCATCCGACCGATCGCTCATCGTCAGCCCATACCCCCTGCCCTGTCCCGCAAACCAAGGCGCTTCCGATACGAAGCCTCCTTAATGAGAATCCATAGTGGGGCCGTCATTGCGACCGCGAGCCAAAGGCGAAGCGGGACGCAATCCAGTCCTGCCTGCATGCCTTCTGGTTTGCTTCGTCGCTGCGCTCCTCGCAATGACGGCAACGATAAGCCGTCGTCCGCAAGACTCGGGAGAACACGCTCCTCGCATTTTTCGATTTGCGCTTAAGTTTTCCTTAAGTATTTCACGAAATAGTTGGCAAACTCCCACGAAAACGATTGGAAACCACATGTATCTCTCTCTCGGAAAGGCCGCCAAGGAGGCGGGCGTCGCCAAATCCACCATCTCAAAGGCCTTGTCTTCCGGCAAGTTGTCTTACCGGGAAAAAAATTCGGACGGCTACAAGATCGATCCGGCCGAACTTTTCCGCGTGTATCCGAAAACCGCGAAAACCGATGCGGACGAACTCACGTCGAACGATTGGCAACTCGGTCACGCCGACGCGGAAACGACCCCCTATTCGACCAAATTCGAGATCCAGCTCGCTGGATTGAAGAGTCTGATCGCGGAAAAGGACCGCCGCATCACCGATCTCGAAGCCGACCGCGCGCAGCTTCGCGAGGACCGCCACCGGCTCACCGAGAACTGGCAGGAGGAGCGCGTCCGGCTCCTAAAATTGCTCGAGGATCAGACCGGCACCGTAAAACTTCTGACCGACGAGCGGAGCACCCTGGTGGCGGAAGTTCAACGCACGTTCTGGCAGCGGGTTTTCCGCCGCAAGCCGGCGATGGCGGCATAAGGATTTCCGTTGCGCGGCGCGCCGGAATGGTCGCGGTTTTGGGAGGCGCTGGGGAGATATCAGCGCCTTCACCCGGCCAGGATCACGCTGTCATTATTGCTCCCAACGATCCCGGTAGGGTAGAAGCCGGTTCCGCCCCGGGGTCCCGCGATGTCTTCGCCCTACACGGTCCATGTCGCGCAATCGATGCGCGAGATCGACGCCGCGCAATGGGACGTTTGCGCCAATCCGGAGGCGGACACGAATGGACTTGGCATACCCGCGCCGGGACCAGAGCCCCCGCGCGATGGAGACCAGCCAGCAAATGAAGGGGAGCGGTTTAACCCTTTTATAACCCATGCCTTCTTGACGGCTCTTGAGACTTCTAAGTCGGTTGGCTCGAGAGCCGGCTGGACCAGCGCGCATATTCTTGTCAAGCACGCCGGCGGCCGTCTCGCCGCCGCCGCGCCGGCCTATTTGAAGACCCATTCCATGGGCGAGTACGTATTCGATCATGGCTGGGCCGATGCCTATCACCGCGCGGGACTGCCCTATTATCCGAAGCTGCAAGTCGCGGTGCCGTTCACGCCGGTCACCGGCCGCAGGCTGCTCGTCGCGCCAGGGCACGGCGAAGCAGCGCGGCAAACGCTTATCGCCGGGCTTCGCGCACTTCGCGAAAAAGCCGGAGCCTCGTCGCTCCACATCACTTTTCCCAACCGCTCCGAATGGGAGACGCTCGGCACCGCCGGCTTCCTGCAACGCACCGGACAGCAATTTCATTTCATCAACAAGGGTTACCCGGATTTCGACGCCTTTTTGTCCACTCTCGCGTCGCGAAAGCGAAAAATGATCCGCCGCGAACGCAAGACGGCGCTCGCCGGTGGCATCGAGATCGAGCTTTTGACAGGCGCCGGCATCACCGAAACCCATTGGGAGGCATTTTTTCCTTTCTACATGGATACCGGCGCGCGCAAATGGGGGATGCCCTATCTCAACCGCGCATTTTTTTCGCATGTGGGCGCTTCGATGCGCGATCATATTCTCCTCGTCATGGCAAAACGCAACGGCCGCTATATCGCGGGCGCCGTTAATTTTCTCGGGCTGGACGCGCTCTACGGGCGCAATTGGGGGGCCATCGAGGAGCACCCCTTCCTGCATTTCGAGATCTGCTATTATCAGGCAATCGAATTCGCGATTTCGCGCGCCCTCACCCGCGTCGAGGCTGGCGCGCAAGGAGAACATAAGCTGGCGCGGGGCTATCGCGCGATTACGACCTTTTCGGCGCACGACATAGGCGACAAGCGTTTCGCCCGGGCGATCGAGGAATATCTCCAAAGAGAACGCCTTCACATCGAAGCGGCGCTGCGCGACTATGACGAATTCGCTCCCTTCAAGAAGGGTCCTTGACTCCCTTCGCGGCTCTTCGGTCTGGATCACGCGATACGCGGTTGCTCAACCCTCTTCGAGACAAGGAACTTGGGCATGAGTGGGAGCGTGGCGTTTGATCCCTACACCCCTCTGAACGTCCTTAAACCAATTGCCGCGGGCGTTTGGATCGTGGACGGCCCCGAAATCCAATTCAACTATTTGGGCCTCAAATTTCCCTTCCCAACCCGCATGACTCTGATCCGCTTGCCAGACGGCGGTCTCTGGATTCATTCGCCAACGTCACTGACGGATGCGCTCGCCGGCCAGGTGCTCCAGGCCGGACCGGTACAATTCCTGATCGCGCCGAACACGCTTCATTATTGGTGGGTTCCCGACTGGAAGACGCGCTTTCCGGATGCCCTCGTCTATGCGGCGCCTGGGCTGGCGAGATCGGCCAAGCGCCCGCTTCCGATCGATCGTGTCCTGGGCTCCGCTCCTCCCCCGCCTTGGGCGGAAATCATCGGCCAAGTCGTGGTGCGTGGCGACATGCTCACCGAGATCGCCTTCTTCCACTACCCGTCACGCACCCTAGTGCTCACCGACCTGATCGAGAACTTCGAGCTGAAACGGACGCACAGCCGAACCTATCGGCTTTTGCTGCGCCTCACCGGCGCCGCCGATCCTGACGGAAAGGCTCCGATCGACATGTAATTGACGTTCTGGCGTCATCGCAGGGCGGTACGAGCAGTAGTCGAACGTATGATCGCTTGGAACCCGGAGAGGATTATCATTGCGCATGGTCGATGGTACGAAGAAAACTGCGCAGCCGAGTTACGGCGTGCTTTTCGATGGGTCTTCTAACACACCTGGCCATCTCAACTTGCTTGCCACCCACGCGGCACAGGGCAAGATTAGCGATGTTTTGGGTCTTCGGGATCAAGGAGCGAGCCAATGCCGTCACCGGCCTATGACGAGACAAATATTTTCGCAAGAATCCTGCGCGGCGTGTTGCCGTGTCACAAGATCTATGAGGACGATGTGGCTCTTGCCTTCATGGATATAATGCCCCGCGCGGACGGCCATGTGCTGGTGCTGCCCAAATCCCCGGCCCGCAATATCCTCGACGCCGATCCCGCGATTCTCGGCAAGCTCATCGCCCGCGTGCAAAAAATCGCGGTTGCCGTCAAGTCGGCGCTCGCGGCGGACGGGATAACCATCCTTCAATACAACGAGCCCGCAGGCGGCCAGATCGTATTCCATCTGCATTTCCACGTCCTTCCGCGGTGGAAGGGCGTGGAGCTGCGGCCGCACACCGGCGCGCGGGAAAACCCGGAGGTGCTGGAAGGATTTTGCCGAAAAATCGTGGCGGCACTGAAACCGGATTGATCGACACCCGGCGCGGGGCCAAAAAACCAAAGGGCCGTGAACGTCGCCGAAGGCCGCCTAGCAAAGTGGCCTGCTTGGCCCGCGCGTCAGTGCTGCAGATCCGGTTCCTCGCCTCTGCCAACGGTTTCGGCCTCGTCGTCGCCGGGAGCGCCGGGCATATCCTCGTCCTGCTCGTCGTCGCCCTCCTCGCCCTTAACGCGGCGGGATTTGGCGCGGCGGACTTCGGGTTCTGCCCGCACCCGTTTTTTGCCGGCCTCGATGATGTCGCGTTCCGGGCGTGGCAACACTGGACCTTCGGGAAAGACAAAGCTCAATTTCTTGATGCCGTCTTCATCCGCGGTGACGACAACCCGCACTGTTCCGCCGTTTTTCAACCGGCCAAACAGCACTTCATCGGCAAGCGGAGTCTTGATCGCCTGTTGGATGACACGCGCCATCGGCCGCGCGCCCATCTGCTCGTCGTAACCATGTTCGACCAGCCAATTGCGCGCCTCGTCGGTGAGTTCGATCGTGACATTGCGGTCGGCGAGCTGCGCCTCGAGCTGCATGATGAATTTGTCGACGACCTTG
>DATBYR010000255.1:0-2549 GCA_036513565.1 Methylocella sp.
GATACATGCCGCCGAATTTTTCGAGCAGCGTATCCTCGCCATAGCCGGCGAGTGCGAAGGCCTTCTTCATGATGTCCGGCCGATGGTTTCTTATCGCGCCGGAGGAAAGCTCGACGCCGTTGCAGACGATGTCATATTGAAAGGCCTTGATGCCGAGAATAGTCTTTTCATCGGCCGGATCGAGCGCGAGAAAAGCCTCGGGATCGAAATTAGGCATCGAAAAAGGATTATGCGAAAAGTCAATTTTCTTTTCGTCCTCGTTCCATTCGTACATAGGAAAATCGACGATCCAGCAGAACTCAAAGACGTCCTTCTTCGTGAGGCCGAGGTCACTGCCGATACGAAGCCTCGCCGCGCCGGCGAGTTTGGCGGCCTTGTCTTCCTGGTCGCAAGCGAAAAACACCGCGTCGCCGGATTTCAATCCGGCCTGTTGCGCGATTTTCCGCTGCGCTTCGGGGGCAAGAAATTTGGCGATCGGGCCTTTGCCTGTAAACCCGCCACCCTCGCCTTCGAAGATCACATAGCCAAGGCCGGCCGCGCCCTCACCCTTCGCCCAATCGTTGAGTTTATCGAAAAATGAGCGCGGCTGGCTTGCTGCCCCCGGTGCCGGAATGGCCCGCACGACGCCGCCCGCCTTGATGACATTCTTGAAGGCATTGAAATTCGCATCGTCGCGCGAAAACTCTGGCGTCACGTCGGCGATGATTATCGGATTTCGAAGGTCCGGCTTGTCGGAGCCATATTTCAGCATCGCTTCGGCATAGGGAATAAGCGGGAATTTTTGGGAGACCGGGCGGCCGCCGCCGAATTCCTCGAAGAGACCGCGCAGCACCGGCTCGACCGCCGCGAAGACATCTTCCTGCGTGACAAAACTCATCTCGATATCGAGCTGGTAGAATTCGCCGGGGCTGCGGTCGGCTCTCGCGTCCTCGTCGCGAAAACACGGCGCGATCTGAAAGTAGCGGTCGAAGCCCGCCACCATGATGAGCTGCTTGAACTGCTGCGGCGCCTGCGGCAAAGCGTAGAATTTTCCCGGATGCAAGCGGGACGGCACCAGAAAATCGCGCGCCCCCTCGGGGCTCGAAGCGGTGAGAATTGGGGTCTGGAACTCGAAAAAGCCCTGGGCCTTCATCCGCGCGCGCAAAGAGTCGGTGATTTGACCGCGCAGCATGATGTTTTGATGCAGCTTCTCGCGGCGCAGATCGAGGAAGCGATAGCGCAGCCGCATGTCTTCCGGATAATTTTGCTCGCCGAACACCGGCATGGGCAATTCGGCGGCGGCTCCCAAAACCTCGATTTCGCTGACATAGACTTCGACGAGGCCGGTCGGCATGTCAAGATTTTCGGTGCCCGCGGGGCGTTTCCGGACCGCGCCGTCGATCCGGATGACCCATTCCGAACGAACCTCCCCAGCTTGCGCGAAAGCTGGCGAATCCGGGTCCACGACGCATTGGACAATGCCGTAGTGATCGCGGAGATCGATGAAGAGCACGCCGCCATGATCGCGAATGCGATGGCACCAGCCGGAGAGACGGATCGGCTCATTGACATGCGTTTCGCGCAAGGCGCCGCAGCTATGGGAACGGTAGCGGTGCATTATAGATGGTCACGAGCAAGAGGAAGAGGGTTGCGCGGTTGCGGTTTGTCCCAAGCGCGCGGAGAACCGCATGGGAGGCGGCATCTGTCAAGGCGGGGTTGTGATGGCGGGCCCATCAGGCCATGGAACGCGCCGGAGCCTAGCCGGCGGTCCGCCTTTGCATTATTGAGCCATTATGACCCTGATTTCCACGCCCGAAGACCTAAGCGCCGTCTGCCGCCGCCTTGCAACCCACCCCTTCGTCACCGTCGATACCGAATTTTTGCGGGAAACGACCTTCTGGCCGCGTCTCTGCCTCGTGCAACTCGCGTCGGAAGAAGAAGCGGTGGCTGTCGATGCGATGGCCGAAGGGCTGGATCTTTCGCCCTTTTTCGAGCTGATGGCCAACCAGGAGTCGACAAAAGTCTTTCATGCGGCTCGTCAAGATCTTGAAATTATTTGGAATCTTGCAAAATTGATCCCGGCGCCGCTGTTCGATACCCAGGTCGCCGCGATGGTCTGCGGCTTCGGCGATCAGGTCTCCTATGGCGATCTTGTTCAGGCGGTCACGAAAGTCAGGCTCGATAAATCCTCGCGCTTCACGGACTGGGCGCGGCGTCCCCTTTTGCCGGCCCAGGCCGAATATGCGATCGCCGATGTCACCTATTTGCGCGACATCTATAGGTTCCTGCGCGCCAAATTGGAGGAAACCGGCAGGACCGGCTGGCTGGACGACGAAATGGCGCTGTTAACGTCGCCTTCGACTTATGAACAGCACCCCGAAAACGCCTGGGAGCGGTTCCGCAACAGGGTCCGCAAACCGCGCGATCTCGCGGTGCTCATGGAGGTCGCCGCCTGGCGGGAGGCCGAGGCGCAGACGCGCGACGTGCCTCGCTCGCGGGTTTTGAAGGACGATGTCTTGATCGAACTCGTGCTCGCCGCGCCGAAAACGGCCGAGGCCTTGGGCAATCTG
>DATBYR010000256.1:0-7392 GCA_036513565.1 Methylocella sp.
TTGTCGTCCGAAAGATTGGGCGACGATCGCGAGCCGGTCAGGGTGTTGCGCGAGTTGGTCGCCGCCATCGTGGTCCTGCCCACGCCGCCCGGCGCGCCCATAGAAGTCGAAGTGCGGGGCCGGCTCGCCGCGCTCATCGGCCATGAGGTATTTCCGGCAGCCCGGATCTGGGGGGGAAAGGTTGTAGCGGAGGAGGGACTCGAACCCCCGACACATGGATTATGATTCCTCTGCTCTAGCCAGCTGAGCTACTCCGCCTCGGGTTACTGCAAACGGCCGAAGCGCACGCGCTATGGCAGGGGGGGTTATGGGTGTCAAGCGAGTGCCTTCAAAGAGAAAATGAAGCGACCGGGCCTTGCAATAATCTATGGCTCGTCATGTCGCTTCTTGCGCGCCGCGCCGCCGTGGAAATATTTTGCGCATTGTCTTGAACTTGGGCCAGAGCTTGGCGCCTGCCACATGGCCGGCCTCCACGCGTCCCCGTTGCGGGCTGCCTTCAAGGTTCTTTTCTCCACCATGTGTCGAGGGTGGCGCCGCCCGAGGCCGGACCGTGATGCGGCAGGTTATGCGGCCTCGCAAGCTTGGAGGACGCCGCGATCCATTGGTCTTGCGCATGAAACAGTGGAACTATGTAGAAGCCGGAGAGGAGCACGCGGTCATAGGCGCGCACGGCGGCGACAAACTCCGTGTCCATCTTGGCGGCGAGGAGGGCGTTGATCATCGCATCGACGGCCGCCGACTTGACGCCGGCGAGATTGAACGAGGCTTCCTGATCCGCGCTTGCCGAGCCCCAACGCGAGCGCTGCTCGTTGCCGGGCGAGGCGGAGGCAAGCCAGCTTCCTATCATCATATCGAAATCGAATTTCTGCCGCCGTCTCTGATATTGGACTTCGTCGACGAGCCGGACCTTCGCCTTCACTCCGATCCGGCCAAGCGAATCCGCGTAATTGAGGGCGAGGCGCTCCTGATTTCTGTCCTTCACCATGATCTCGAAGGACAATGCCTCGCCCCCCTTGGTCAAGCGGCTGCCTTCGAGTTCGTAGCCTGCCGCTTCCAAAAGCCCTAGGGCGCGCTTGGGCTGCGTCCTGTCCGCTCCCGAACCGTCGGTCGTGGCCGGCCGCCAGCGGCCTTCCACAATATCGGCGCGAACCACGCCCGGAAACGGTGCGAGCAGGACAAGTTCGGCGGCGCTCGCCGCACGCCCGGTCGAGGCGAGTTCGGAATCATCGAAAAAACTCTTCGTTCGTTTGTAGAGCCCGTCATAAAAATTGGCATTGACCCATTCGAAATCGAAAACAAGCCCGAGCGCCTCGCGAACCCTGCTGTCGACAAACAGCGGCCGGCGCAGATTGAAGACAAAGCCCTCCATCCCCTTGGGCCCTCCGGCCGGCAAGGCTTCCCGGACGACCCTGCGATCGCGGATGGCGGGGAAATCGTAAGCATTCGTCCACCGGGCCGGATTGGTCTCCTCGCGAAAATCAAGAAGCCCTGCCGCGAAAGCTTCGAATAGGCTGTTGGCGTCGCGAAAATATTCGATCTCGATCTCATCGAAATTGAATAGGCCGCGGCGGACCGGCAGGTTTTTGGCCCAGTAGTTCGGATCGCGGCGCAGAACGATGCGTTCGCCAGGCTTGACATCGGCGACTAGGTAGGGTCCGGAGCCGGTTGGGATTGCGAGACTAGCGTCGTCGAATTTCGCGGGATCGGTCTTGTGGCGCGGCAACACCGGCATAAGCGCCAACGTCAGGGGCATTTCCCGGTCACCGATGCCGGAAAGATCGTAGCGGATCGTCAGCGCGTCCGGCGTTTCGACCGATTTGACGAGAGAATAAGCGGCCCGCTGTTGCGGCCGCCCCTTGGATTTCAGGAGGTCGAAGGTGAACAAGACGTCGGCCGAAGTTATTGGCACACCGTCCGAGAAATGCGCCCGCGGATCGAGCCGGAAGGTGGCATAAGTGCGATCGGCGTCCGTTTCGATGGTTTGCGCGATCAACCCGTAAAGCGTGAAAGGTTCGTCGAGAGAGCGCGCCATCAACGTTTCGAAGACATTGGCGTTCAACCCCTGCGCGGTCGATCCGGCCTTCAGGTTGAACGGATTGAGACTATCGAAAGTACCGAGAAAGCCGATTGTTAGACGGCCGCCCTTCAACGCAGCGGGATCGGCATAGGGCAGATGATCGAAGGGGCCGTTTAGGGCAGGGGTGCCGTGCATGGCGATGGCTGGCGCACCGGCCGGCTTTGCTGCTTCCACCGGAAGGGTGGCGCAACAAGCGGCGCGAAGAACCAACCCAAGAACGGCGAAAGCGAGCGCGGGAACCCTAAGTAAGCGATGTGTCATTGACGCAAATTAGCGGAGCGATCCGAATTCCGCCTAATGGCGGCGCGAGCATGCTCGTGAATAAAGCTTCCTTTAGCTTGGAAAATGATTTATGAGTATCGCCGCGTCGTTGCTTTCGTGACGCTGGCCACGCGCCGCCGCGGCCAAACCGGCCGGAGCGGCGGTAACGTGGCGGCAAGGCTTAACGCCGTTTTTGCCGGAGCAGTCTTGACTTTTCCGGCAAAAAGCTCGACGAAACCACTGCGACCGCGAAATCGCGGCGCCAAGATTAGTAAACTACCGGGAGAGGACCATGAACGATCACGCTGTCGCAATCGTCAACGGCATACTCATTTTCACCATCGTTTTCCAGCTTATCCTAGTGAAAATTTGGGTCTCATGAATCGTTAGGCGCGCGGCCGCGCAAGTGGCCGCGCCTCCTTACTGTCGGAATTCGAGACGGCCGTGAGAGGCCAGAGGGGCTAGTAGCTGCAAACCCAGGGCCCCCGGGAGAACGGGGGCAATCCCTGCCCGAGGCGCTTTTTACTCGATGCCCCCGGACCAAGCCATCGTACTAGGCTTGAGGCGGCCGCGCCAATGGCGGAGCGGTCCGTGCTATGGCGGATGGGGTAGCCCGGCTTCTCGCCGTCGGGCGTCTCGACAAATGGTTCCTTGCCAAACCAGACCCCGCTTCATGTTTGAAGTCAACCGGCTGCCGTGACAACTGGGGGTTGTCTCTTGCGGGTTGCCGTGACGGAACACCCTTCATCGCCAGACACGCTTTTCGCAGCTTGGCCGCCGAGGCTTTGCCCCACGCTTTGGCCGGAAACCTCACTCCCTTGATTTCGCATAATTGAAACCCGCTCGGGGCTTGCAAGCCAGCCCCATAATGCTTACCGAAGCGATAAAACCGGTGTGCAGGCGTTGGAGCCTTGCTTTGGTCTTGACGGCGGTCACCGCGCCCGGCTGGTCCGCAAGGGTGTTTTCATTGCAGCATCGATTGCCGTCACCGGGTGGGCGGCGCGAAGGCGGTTGTGAAAGGCCTATCATTGGAAAGGAAATTTGATGCCCTTCTCGTTGAAACGCCTCGGCGCGGCCGGTTTGGCTAGCCTTCTTCTGTTTGCGGGAACCGGCGCTTTCGCGCAGGCGAAGAAGCCCGCGCACCCCGCTCCGACGCCGCCCGGCCAGGCGCAGCCCGCCCCCGGCCAGCCCGCTCAGGATCAAGCCGCGCCGGCGCCAACGCCGCCGCAAGGCCCGGTCAAGATCGATCTGGTGCCGACGCAAAACGACTGGACGAAGGTCTGCGGCCGGGATCCGGCGGCCAACAAGGATATTTGTTACACGACTCGCGATTTCAGTGCCAAGGCCGGGGAGCCGCCGGTCTTGGCGCTGGCCATCTACGACATCAAAGGGGATGATACCCGCATCATTCGCCTGTTGGTGCCGGTCGGCCTGATGTTGCGGCCGGGCTTCCGGTTCGCCGTCGACAAAGGAGCGACGCTTGAGGGGAGTTTCGAAATTTGCTTCCCGAACGGATGTTTTGCCGAAGCCAAGGTCAAGGGCGCGACGATCGACCAGATCAAGAAGGGTTCGATTTTAAGTGTCGCGGTCAAGAACCAGGTTAACAATGAAATCACCTTCGCCATCCCGGTGGCAGGTTTCGGCAGGGCGTTCGATGGACCGGCCATCGACCCGAAGGTCCTCGAAGAGCAACAGAAAAAATTGCAGGAGGAATTGCAAAAGCGCGCCGAAGAGGAGCGCAAGCGCCTCGAAGCAGCCAAACCGGATGCCGCCAAGCCCGCCGCGCCCGCGCCGCCGGCCCCGGCCGCCGCACCCGCGCCGCCGCCCAAATAAGGCCGCTTCAACGAGTGCCGCGCCAGCGCTCTTCGCCCGCCGGGCGCGGATGGCGAAGTCCCGGCCGGAGATAACTTAACGGTCCAAAGGAATGACCGCAGATCCCGCTTTCGAATCGCTCTTCCCATTGAAGCGGCGAAAATTTGCGCAAGGCACGATGGGCGAAGCCGGTCAAATGTTCCATCAAGCCTAGCTTGGTGGAATGGCCGGCGAAAGGCGCCATCCGCGACCCATGATATTAGAGCATGATGAGAACTGGACCGAGCTTTCTCCCGGAGTTTCCCGAACCGCGAATGCCAGCGTCGGCCAGCATCCTGGAGTGAAAGAGTGACCTCGGCGCTGCTTCCCACCTATGCCCGCGTCAATCTCGCCTTCGAGCGGGGTGATGGCGCCTGGCTGACCTCGACGTCCGGCGAGCGGTTTCTCGATTTCGGCGGCGGCATCGCCGTGGCGTCGCTCGGCTATGGCCATCCTCATCTCGTCGCCGCGCTCAATCAGCAGGGCGCGAAAATCTGGCACACTTCCAATCTGTTCGAGATCCCACAAGCGGAACGTCTGGCCCGGCGCCTCGTCGAGGTCAGTTTCGCCGATTATGTATTTTTCACCAGTTCCGGAGCGGAAGCCGTCGAAGGCGCCATCAAGACGGCGCGCAAATATCAATCGGCGGGCGGGCATCCGGAAAAGTTCCGAATCGTAACTTTCACCGGGGCTTTTCACGGACGCACGCTCGCGACGATCGCCGCCGCAGGTAATCCCAAATATCTCGAGGGCTTCGGTCCCAGGGCCGAGGGTTTCGATACGGTGCCTTTCGGCGATATCGAGGCGGCGAAGGCCGCGACCGGTCCGCAAACCGGCGCCATTTTGATCGAACCGATTCAGGGCGAAGGCGGGATCCGCGCCGCGCCGCCACGCTTCCTGCGGGGGCTGCGCGAGCTTTGCGACAAGCATGGGCTCCTTTTGGTGTTCGACGAGGTGCAGACCGGAATCGGCCGCACCGGCAAGCTCTTTGCTTACGAACTCTCTGGCGTCGCGCCGGACATCATGGCGATCGCCAAGGGCATCGGCGGCGGATTTCCGCTTGGCGCTTTTCTGTCGACACGCGACGCGGCGAGGGGCATGACCCTAGGCACGCATGGCGCGACGTTTGGCGGCAATCCTCTCGCGGCGAGCATTGGCAATGCGGTGCTCGACGTGGTGCTGGCGCCAGGTTTTATCGAGCATGTCGCGTTGATGGGCGTGACGCTCAAACAAAGGCTCGCCAGGCTGAAGGACCGGCATTGCGAGATCATCTCGGACATTCGCGGCGAAGGTCTCATGCAGGGCATCGCATTACGTGTCCCGGTCGACGATTTCGCCGCCGCCGCGCGGGCCGAACGAATCCTCGTCATTCCGGCGGCCGAGAATGTCGCGCGGATGCTGCCGCCGCTGATCATCGGCGAGGAGGAGATTTTCGAAGCCGCCGCGCGTTTCGACGCCGCCTGTCAACGGATCAAGTCCGGCAAACCGGAAACCTCGTCCGCGAAGCTAAGTGGGACGGCCGGATGAGCACGCCAGAAAGCCAAGGCGCATCCCCGGCACCGCGGCATTTTCTCGATCTTTCGGAAATTCCGGCCGCCGATCTCCGGCGCATTCTCGACGCCGCCTCCCGCATGAAGGCGCGCCGCCGCAAGGGACAGAGCGCGCCGGATCGGCCGCTCGCCGGCAAGGTTTTGGCGATGATCTTCGACAAACCGTCGACCCGGACAAGGGTATCCTTCGACATTGCGATGCGCGAGCTTGGCGGCGAAACGATCATGCTGACCGGCCAGGAAATGCAACTCGGCAGGGGCGAAACCATCGCCGATACGGCACGCGTCCTGTCGCGTTTCGTGGATGCGATCGTGATCCGCATCCTCGATCACGCGGCGATGATCGAACTCGCCCACCACGCCGATGTACCGGTGATCAATGGCTTGACCAAGCGTTCGCATCCCTGTCAGGTGATGGCGGACATCCTCACTTTCGAGGAAAAGAAAGGCCCGATCAAGGGGCGCACGGTCGCTTGGAGCGGCGATGCCAACAATGTGCTCGCGAGCTGGGTCCACGCCGCGCAGCGATTCGATTTTTCGCTTCATGTCGCGACCCCCGCCGGACTCGATCCACAAGTCGGCCTCGTCGATTGGGCGTGCCGTTCGGGCGCCCGCCTGAAGCTCATCCACGATCCCCATGAGGCGGTGAAGGGAGCGGATGCGATCGTCTCGGATTGCTGGGTTTCGATGGGCGACGTGGACGAGGCCTTTCGCCATGGATTGCTTGCGCCCTACCAGGTCAACGCAAAACTGATGGCCGCCGCGGGCAAGGACGCGATCTTCATGCATTGCTTGCCGGCCCATCGCGGCGAGGAGGTCACCGACGAGGTGATGGACGGTCCGCAATCCGTCGTATTCGACGAAGCCGAGAATCGGCTGCATGTGCAAAAAGGAATCCTTGCCTGGTGTTACTCAGCGCTGTCGGATATTGGTTAATCATTGAATTGAGACGACACTCATCGTATCCAATTGCCTTCGCTATGCGCCTGTTAAGATGTCGCGGCGGGTTTAACGGCGTAAGCATTGTGAGCACGCGTTAGGCTTGATGACCTGCAATTAATGGATCGGGAGGAAAACATTCAGCCAGTCCGCAAAGCTCAAAGAATTCGAAAGGACCGCCATTGGAGCCTAGAAAACGCTTCCAGGCGACGCTCCAGATCTTGACCCATGCGGCAAAACCTTCTAACTCGACGGCGTCCCGTTGCGCTGTTTGCTGCTTCGAGACTTTGGAGCGGGCGTCGCCCGCCAAAGACGCACCCGTGGTGCCACGTTCATATCTATTTGTGTGAAGCGTTGGGCCTGTCGGCTTGGCCTTTGATGGGGCCGGGCAGAGGAGGGCGCGTTCCTCCCCCGAGCTGGTGGAGGACGCGGTTTGACGCCGCGCGCTCCCGCGCGGGCGCCCGTGTCCTTTTCCGGCGCAACGATTTAAGAGGACACGCGATGACGAAGCGCGCCGAGGCCAAATATAAAATCGACCGCCGGATGGGTCAGAACATTTGGGGCCGTCCCAAGAGCCCCTTCAACCGGCGCGAATATGGGCCGGGCCAGCACGGGCAGCGCCGCAAGGGCAAGCTATCCGATTTCGGCACCCAGCTTAAGGCCAAGCAGAAGCTCAAAGGCTATTACGGCAACATTTCGGAAAAGCAGTTCCGC
>DATBYR010000257.1:0-5206 GCA_036513565.1 Methylocella sp.
GACTCGGATCGTATTATCGGCCTTCTCGATTCCAAGACCGAAAAGGCGGAAAAGGGCGAGCGCGTCGAAAAGCATCTCCTGATCACCCGCTTTGATGCCGCGCGCGCAGGACGCGGCGAAATGCTGAATGTCGAGGATGTACTTGAGATCCTTTCCATCCCCCTGCTCGGAATCATCCCGGAAAGCTTCGAGGTTCTGCGCGCATCCAATCTCGGCTCGCCAATCACCCTCAACAACCCGGTGAGCGCGCCGGCGCGCGCTTATTTCGATGCGGCGAAGCGGCTGAACGGCGAAGCCCTGGATATGACAATTCCAAGCGACAGGAAGGGCCTGTTTGGCAAGCTGTTCGGACGGAGGGCGGCATGAAACTCCTCGATTTTTTTAAGCGGTCGCGCACCGCGCCGGTCGCCAGGGAACGGTTGCAAATCCTGCTCGCGCATGAGCGCGCCGTCTCCGGCAAGTCCGATCTGATCGCTATTCTTCAGGAAGAAATCATGGCGGTGATCGCCAAGCACTTCCCTGTCGACTCGGAAGGGATCAAGGTCAAGATGGAGCGCGGCGAGGTGGTCTCGACGCTCGAGGTCGAGGTCGAAATTCCAACTCCCATGTGCCCAAGCTTCCCATTGCCCGCCAAGGCGGCTCCGGCCGAACCCCCCTGCGCGGCTGAAGCCGCGGAAGCGGGCAGCTAAAGCCAAGTCTCATTAACGAGAACCCATACCGAAGCCGTCCTTGCGAGGAGCTAAGCGACGAAGCAATCCAGGGGCAGCCAAGCGGCTCTGGATTGCTTCGCCTGCGGCTCGCAATGACGGCCGGGGCCACGACCTTCGCCGGTTGCGGTCTTTGCCGCGATGCAAGGCTATCCGACAAAAGTCGGGGTGCCACGCATCGCGAGCCCTTGGCGTTTTGACCGCCACGCCTTGCGTTTGGCGCGGACATGCTCAAATGAAAGGCGCGGGGGAGTTAGGGATACGCTATGAACAATATCGGCATCGGCGATCAGGCCATCGAGGCCATGCGCTTGGCCGGCGTCGGCTGGATCTTCGCGTTCTTTGTCGTCGGCGCAACGATTCTTGCCGGCCGCTGGCTGGTCAGCTGGCAAATGCGGAGGATTGAGAGAATCCTGGGCCGCAAACCGGAGGATTGGGATACGCCGGGCTCTGGAAGCAGCAGCAGCGCGGGGGACCCGCCTCAGGGCTAGGCGGCAACACCTTACGCGCCCTCAAGGCAAAGCCATTGCGTCCGTTTGAAAAATAATAACAATGATGGCGTTTTGCGCCCGGCGTGGGCGCGCCGCTTCGCCGCTTGCAACGGTCTCGGCCCCATACCCGAATTGGTGGATCAGGGTTACGAGTGCCGTGTATTTCGTGATACGGGGAAAAGAGGAAAGGTGCACGTCATGGAAAGTCTTATCTGTAGGTTAGGATTGCTTTTGGCGGCTGTTGCGCTGCTCTGCCTTTTTCAATTGGCGAGTGCCGTCGCCCGGGAAGATCGGGAAGATCCTGAAGATCCAGAAGATAGGGGTGCGGTCTATACTATGACGAACGACCCCGCCGGCAACAAGGTCTTGGTTTTCGATCGCGCCGCGGATGGCCGCCTGACCTTCAGAGGCGCTTTTTCAACCGGAGGGCTGGGCACGGGTGGCAGGGGAGCCGGACTTCGGACTCGGTAACGCCGGCGCCCTCGCCCTGAGTGAGAATAATAGCCTGCTGTTCGTGGTTAATCCCGGCAGCGGCGACGTTTCGGTCTTTGCTGTCAAGAAAAAGGGCCTACAGCTACTCGACCGGGAAAGCTCCGGTGGGAAAGAGCCGCTCAGCGTCACCGTGAACCAAAACCTCGTCTACGTGCTCAACGCCGGCGGCAACGTGGGTGCGAGCGACAATATTACCGGGCTTGTGGTAAATGGTGAGGGCAAACTATCGCGCGTGCCCAACTCAACTCGACACCTCAGCGCTGCCGTCACCGCCCCCGCTCAAATCAAGTTCACACCGGACGCCAGAGTGTTGGTTGTCACTGAAAAGACTACCAACATTATCGACACGTATGCGGTGGGCAGGGACGGGCGGGCCACCGGACATATCCTGACCCCCTCCAAAGCTCAAACGCCGTTTGGCTTTTACTTAAGTAACCGCAATCAGCTTTTCGTTTCGGATGACTTCAATGATGCTCCAGGCGCTGGCGCCCTTTCTTCTTACCTGGTCTCCGGCGACGGCCACCTCCGGCTCGTCAGCTCCGCGGTCCGTGCAAACGAGAGCGGTGCCTGTCGGACGGTTGTCAGTAACGACGGGCGTTTCGCCTATATTTCAAATACCGTGAGCAGTACCATCTCTCTTTACACCATCAACAAGCGGGATGGCAGCGTGACGTTTGACAAGAGCTTCCAGAGTCTTTTCTCACCCACCGATTTGGAATTCAGCCGCGACGGTCGATTCTTGTACGTGCTGAATCCTGACCAGAACTTGAAAGGCACCCCGGGGATCACCGTTTTTCGGATGAACCCGCGAGACGGCAGCCTCATCCCCTTGCCGGGTGTGAGTGGACTTCCGAGGAGCGTCGACGGCTTGGTAGCTCGCTAAGATAGGAACTCGGCCTGGGAGGTTTCTACGCCAAGTCAGCTCCCGAATGGACGGGTTCGAGGTGCAAGGAGATTGACCATGGGAAAGTATGTTGATGGTTTCGTTCTTCCCTTCCCAAAAAAGAACGTGGACCTTTACCGGGAGTTCTCGGGGAAAGCCGGCAAGATCTGGCGGGAGCATGGCGCGCTCGAATATATCGAGTGCATCGGCGACGACGTTAAGCTCGGCAAGGTCACGTCGTTCCCGCAAGCCGTCAAGCTCGAACCGGACGAGACTGTCGTCTTTGCGTGGATCGTTTATGAGTCGCGCGAGCATCGCGATCGGGTCAACGCCGCTGTCATGGCGGATCCGCGCATGGCCGATATGAACCCCAAAACGCTGCCCTTCGATGGGAAGCGCATGTTCTGGGGCGGGTTTGAGGTTCTGATCGCGCTTTGAACGTGCGAATTATTGAGCGGCCGGCGAACGCGCACCTGCGGCACGGGCGAAACGCCGCGGGGCTAGACGCCACCGCTTATCGCGCCCCTCCCTGCAAATCCATTGTGCCCGGCTGAAAAACCATCACAATGATGGCGTTTTGAGCACGGGGGCGCCATGCTTGGCAGCATCTGGCCATTTCTGAAGGACCCGGCCAATTTAGCGATTCTCGGCTCGATTGGTGCCGGATTCGCGACCATTATCGCGGGTGCTTGGGCTGTCTTCACTTTCTTCGCCAAGAAAAGCGAAAGAGGTCCTTCGGCGCCGAGCGTCACCGCCGATCACGGCAGCGTCGCGGCTGGCCGGGATATCACTGCGCCGGTAACGCTCGGACTCGACGAGAAGGGGGTCGGACAGGAGGTTCGCAAAGCTCAGGAGCCGCTAAGGGACGAGCTTGAACGGCTGGCGGCCCAGGTCGCCCGCGACAATGGCGTCGAGATCGCCCCTCTGCGCGCAATCCTCGTCAAGCTCGGTGAAGCCGGTGTCAAGGACGAGGATATTCCCAAAAGGCTCGACGAGAAAGCCGAGGAACTCATCAAGCTCCGCGCCAAAGTCGATGCGCATCAACAAGGGTCGCCGGGCCTCGCGGCTATAGCGCAAGAGGCGCAGGCGCTCATCGTCAAAGGCGATCTTAACGGCGCGAGTCGCGCGCTTACCGCTCGTCGCGAAGTGTCACGAACGCGGCGGATCGACGCCAGCCGCGAGGATGCGGAAATCCTGGCACTGGAGGCGCGGGTCGATGATCTGCAGCTCGCCTATCGCACCGCCGCCGAAAAATATGCCGAAGCGGCCGCGCTTGTCGTGCCTTTCGACACAGAGCAGCAATGGCGTTTCCTGCTCGATCAAGCAGGCGAACTCTACAAGCAAGGACACGAATTCGGCGACGACGCCGCGCTGACCGAAGCGATCGGCGTTTATCGCCGGTGCCTCGCTCTCGCGCCGCGTCCGGAAAGACCGCTCGATTGGGCGAAAACGCAGATGAATCTCGGCAATGCGCTTAGAGTGCTTGGTGAGCGGGAGAGCGGGACGGCGCGGCTCGAAGAGGCTGTTTCCGCCTTTCGCAACGCCTTGCAGGAATTTACCCGTGCGCGCGCGCCGCTCCAATGGGCCCAGACACAGAACAGCCTCGGCCTCGCGCTCTGGCGTCTTCTCGGCGAGCGGGAGAGCGGGACGGCGCGGCTGGAGGAGGCTGTCGCCGCCTTTCGCGAAGCCTTGCAGGAAAATACCCGTGCGCGCGTGCCGCTCGAACGGGCTGGGACCCAGACGAATCTCGGCATTGCGCTCCGAGCGCTCGGCGCGCGGGAGAGCGGAACGGCGCGGCTCGAAGAGGCCGTTTCCGCCTATCGCGAAGCCTTGCAGGAATTGACCCGCGAGCGCGTACCGCTCCAATGGGCCAGGACCCAGGTGAATCTCGGCGTGGCGCTTTCGAGCCTCGGCGAGCGGGAGAGCGGGACGGCGCGGCTCGAGGAGGCCGTTGCCGCCTTTCGCGAAGCCTTGAAGGAATGGACCCGCGAGCGCGTGCCGCTCCGATGGGCCGTGCCCCAGATGAATCTCGGCAATGCGCTCCGAGCGCTTGGGGAACGGGAGAGCGGGACGGCGCGGCTCGAGGAGGCCGTTGCCGCCTATCGCGAAGCCTTGCAGGCAAGAACCCGCGCGCGTGTGCCGTTTTTGTGGGCACAAACGCAGGAAAACCTCGCCGAGGCCCACCTCGCGTTTTTCGGCAAGGACTCCCAACCACGTCATCTCGACGATGCGCTTGAAGCCGTCGATGTGGCTCTCGAAGAATTTTGCAAGGCCAAGGCGGATTTCTACATCGAGAAGGCCGAGTGCCTGCGCGAAACAATCTCGCGGCGAAAGGCAAATTATAGCATCACCGCGTTCTTGCGGCTCCCCTCCTAACGACGTTTTTTAGACAAATCACTCGAGTTAAAGCTTAAACCTATCGCAATTTTCCGCTTGCGCCAAATCTTGGTTCGTACCTTGCCACGCGCTACAAAAGTGCGTTTGCGCAAAGTGTCAATCGTACCAAAATGTTTCATGTAAATCGAGACCTGGGCGCGGGGGCGCCATTTGAGGCGGTACGAGGGATTGAAGCGTGCTGCAAGACGGGGAGAGGCGACTTGGGCCGCTGCGCTCGAAAATCGCCGGTTTGGCGC
>DATBYR010000258.1:0-3222 GCA_036513565.1 Methylocella sp.
ATCAGACAAGATCGCGCGGCTTTCGGAAGCCGAATATGCCTTTGAGACCAAGCGGCGCAAGCTTGAACACCAGTTCGAGGTGACGAATTCTGAGCTACGCGAGGAATATCTCGCGGCGGTGCTGGAAATCCACGATTTTCCGGAGGCGAAAATGACGGGAGTAACGCATTGACGCAGTCACGCCAAATGCCGGGTCACTTCAGGGTCGCCCGGCGGGTGTGCCGTCTCATGACGCGCGCCGGGCGCCCCACGTCTGCCGATCGAGATGTGGTGTCTCTGGTTGCCGCTGATGCGTTCGTCGGAGAGCTAACGCGCGGAAGTATTAGGACTTTTCCGGCGACTGCGGAAACTGAAAATACGGCGTCATATCAGGGAGGTCTGTGGCTGGGGGACCTGGATTCGAACCAAGATTGACGGAGTCAGAGTCCGCTGTTCTACCGTTGAACTATCCCCCACCCGCCCCCCGCAAAAAGCCTTGAAAAGAAAGACTTTGAGATTAATGCGCGGGATGGATGAGAGATCAGTGCTGCTATTTTCGGCGATGTTCCCGCACTTGACCGGCTCGTAATTTCATGCTACGGTCTTTCCAGAAAATGGGAGATCGTTATGGCGAGAGCAAAACAACCACCGCAAATCCATCAAATGAGCGTCGCCCAATTCGAGGCGATGTTCCCCAACGAAGACGCTTGTTGCGCTTACCTTGTCGGCAAGCGTTGGCCAGATGGTGTCCGGTGTCCGCGTTGCGGGGCTGAGAAGGTTTATCCCGTCTCGACGAAGCCGTGGCACTGGCAATGTTATACTTGCGCACCTGAGAGCTATCGCTTTTCGCATATTGCCGGGACAATCTTCGAAAACACTAATAAGCCGCTCCGCGACTGGTATCGCGTTATTCATCTGATGCTCACTAGCAAAAAGGGAATAAGCGCCCGCCAAGTTTGGCATTATATGGGATTTGGCTCCCTGAAAACGGCTTGGTATATGTGTCACCGCGTCCGCGTCGCGCTCATGGAGGACATTGATAAGCTCGGCGGAATTGTCGAAGTCGATGAAACTTTTGTCGGCGGCTTGGCCAAGAACCTGCATTGGGATAAACGCGGCGGCGGCGGTGGATCTGGCGGTATCGGTTCCGGCAAAACGCCGATCGTCGGCGCTGTCAGCCGCAAGAGCAATGTGGTTGCGCGCGTTGTCGCGAACGTACAGGCCGCCACGCTTACTGCGTTCGTCCGCGAAGCTGTCTCGCATCGAGTGAGCTTGCTTTGCACCGATCAATATCCAGGCTACAATCCGCTCGACAAGGATTACCCACACGCGACTATTATTGACCATGCGCGAGGTCAATATGTCATCGGAGCAATCCACACTCAAACCATCGAAGGCTTCTGGTCGATCTTCAAGCGCGGCGTGGTAGGCACATTCCACAAAATGAGCCGGAAATATATGCCGCTCTATGTCGCCGAGTTCCAATTCCGCTATAATAATCGAGAGAATGCGGACATCTTCGGAACGGCGATTAAAGGATGTTAGGAAATCTGTCATTTATCCCAAGCACCATTTTCTATAAGCCCGATTAAATTTTGGCGGAATCTTGTAAGGGCCAGGATTATGTCGCTGTGTTTTTTGTTAGCTGCACCAAAAATAAACCCCGCTGACCCACCTGTCCGGTCCATAAATCTCTCACGAGCCGGAGTTCCTATATTTTCGCCGATCCAATTTGCGCAATTATTGACCCATGCGTTCGCTTCTTCAATATATTTATTGAAGTCAGCTTCTGAAATATCTTTTGGCAAAGGGCGTGTGATAATAGGCCCAACCTCAATATAACATTTCTGCAACTGTGCTACAATTGCTGATCTGTCTTTGCCTGCTACATATCCGTAGATGCTTAGAGGGACAGCCAGCTCAAGAAAAATAATCGCAATGATCGCGACTAATTCTAATGTAATTGGCCTAATAGTCAGCACCGCTCCATGAATGACGAGACGGATGCGGCGTAGGTCATCAAAAAAAAGCGAAATAGTACCGGCCGCTCCTAACAAAGAAATTGCAAACCCGATCCAGAAAAGCCCATTTAAAGACGGGGATGCAATTGCCATTAGAGCCACCCCCAGACCAAGTGGTGACAAAAGGGCAAGGACCACATTCCATTGCGGCGTAAGCAATGGAATGATTGAATCTGAAGTGCGGGAACATCGCCCTATTTTCGTACGTCGATCTTGAGGGGCGGGTTCCGGGTTCGCAGCGCGCGATCCGCCATCGTCTATGTAAAAGAAAGTCGCGCTGAGAAAGAATTGCTCTATCTCGGCCTTCAGGCGCGCGGGGAGGTCAGCAGCGTTTTCCAGTTCTCCCATGCGATCGTGCCAGATCGGCAAAAGGAGGCGAGGATTTTCTATCGGTCCCTTGGCGCCCTCCTGGACTAGATCGACCCCGCCAAGAGGCCGGCAGGGCAAGATGCCTCCGTCATGAACCGCCAACGCGTCAATTGGATCGCCGTCCTCCCCTTTTGTGCCAGGGATGAAACCCCCGCCGATCTCGCTGAGGCCAGGCACGCGGCTCGTGCGGGAGTGGCGCGGGGTCACCCATATGGTCCTCATCCATGCCGACGGTATCGAGTGGCGCAGTCAGCGCTACCACTCCCTTTCCGGGGTCGCGCGGGAGATCACTGGCTCCCGCTGATCGGGCTGCACGATGGCCGCGACGAGTACGGCGGAGTCCTCGGGCCCGAGGTCAATGTTGGCGTCCTCCCAGCCGCTTGGGCTGATCCCAATGATCGATCGAACCGTCGCCGCTGTCGCGACGAGGTCTCGCCAGGAGCTGATGCCGTTACGGGCGTTAGTCGGCAATGTCCGGGCAAGCCTCGAGGACTAACCCCAAGCGATAGGACCGTTGTGGCGGCCTCACCGCTTTCGGTGTGCGACCCCAACGACGGAGGCGATCATGGCTGCGAATGAAATTATCGTAAAGAAATATTTTGTGCGGTTGAGCGACGGCGAACGTTCGCTGCTTGCAACGCTGATGCGGAAAGGGAGCAGCCCGGCGCGACGCCTGCTGAAGACGCGGATCTTTGAAGGCTTGTCAGTCGCTGCCGCGATCTTGCTTTATTGCTTCTCGCCGGCGCCGGTCGAGGCCCGCCCCTTGCGCCTTCTAGTGCTCGGCGACAGCCTCAGCTCGGGTTTCATGCTGCCGGAGCAGGCCGGCTTTCCTTATGTTCTCGCAAGACGCCTG
>DATBYR010000259.1:0-9527 GCA_036513565.1 Methylocella sp.
GAGAAAACCACTTTCGCCGATGCTTTCGCGATGGCCGATCAGGTGCTCTATTCCGGGGTCGCATGCATCACCGATCTGATGGTCAAGGAAGGCTTGATCAATCTCGATTTCGCCGACGTTCGCGCCATCATGCGCGAGATGGGCAAGGCCATGATGGGGACCGGCGAGGCTTCGGGCGAAAAGCGCGCGATCCTCGCCGCCGAGGCCGCGATCGCCAATCCCTTGCTCGATGAGGTTTCGATGAAGGGCTCGCGCGGCCTGCTCATTTCGATCACGGGCGGCAGCGATCTCACCCTTTACGAAGTCGACGAGGCGGCGGGCCGGATTCGCCAAGAGGTCGATGAGGACGCCAATATCATCCTTGGCGCGACCTTCGATCAAAGCCTCGACGGGGTTGTCCGCGTCTCGGTCGTCGCGACGGGAATCGACCATGTCGCCGGCGTCTATGAACCCACCGCTGCGGAGACGCGCATTGCCGAAGTCACCAACCGCTTAAGGGCACAGACGGCGGCGCGCCCGATTGACACGGCGCAACCGCGTTATCCTGGCTCCCAGCCGGAGAGCTATCCGCCGGCGGAGTACTACGAGCCGCGTTATGAAGACCGAGTTTTGCAAGCTCCCGCGGCGCTAGGTGCTGGAGCTCAGCAAGGGGTCCGTGTCCAGGAAGTCGCCCCCCAATCGCGTCATTATGTCGAGCAGGCGCAACAAGGCATGCGGCCGGCTGAGCATTTCGACGCCGGTCCCTTCGTTCCCCCGGCACCCGATTCGCCTTTTGTCCGGCCACAGAGGATGCCGCAAATCGACGATTTGCCACTCCCGGCGCAAAACCAGATCCGCGCGCGTCGCGGCGAGGTTGGGGCGCCGCCGCATCCCGAAGCCAAGCGCCGTTCGCTCCTCGAAAGGCTTGCCTCGTTTGGCATCAGCCGCCTGGAAGAAGCGGCCGCAGGTCCCGTCCCGCGCGAGAGGCAAGCGCCGGCGCGTCAGCCCGCGCAAGAGCAGATCCACCCGCAGCAGCAGCCGGGTGCGGTTCATGCCGAGTACGGCAAACGTGCGCAGCATCCGCCAGCCCCGCAAAGAGCTCCGCAACCGGCGGTGGACGCGCATGGCCGCGGCGCCTATCAAACCCGGGCAATCGAGGACCAGCTCGAGATTCCCGCTTTTCTGCGGCGCCAATCGAGCTAGTAATTCGTTCCAAAAAGAATCGCTTGAAATCCAAGAGCTGGAGCAGGTCTGCCGAAAAAACCTGGCAACTTTTTCGGGACCTGCCCTAAATGCCCGCAGGCTGAAATAGCCAGTTCCGCCAGCCTATCCGCCGCGCCTACTCCGCCGCGTTCTTCGTGGCCCCAAACCTTCGCTCGATATAAGTCTCGACTATGTGCTTGAATTCGGCGGCGATGCCCTCGCCGCGCAGGGTCATCGCCTTTTGCCCGTCGATAAACACAGGCGCCGCCGGCGTCTCGCCGGTGCCGGGCAGCGAGATCCCGATGTCGGCATGTTTCGATTCGCCGGGCCCGTTGACAATGCAGCCCATCACCGCAACGTTCAGCGCTTCGACGCCCGGATAGCGCGCCCGCCACAGCGGCATCTCGTCGCGAATATAGGCCTGAATATCCCGCGCGAGTTCTTGAAAAACCGTCGAGGTCGTGCGCCCGCAGCCAGGACAGGCGGCGACCAGCGGCACAAAACTGCGAAACCCCATGGTCTGCAAAAGTTCCTGCGCCACTTTCACTTCGAGCGAGCGGTCGCCGCCGGGCTCCGGGGTGAGCGAAACCCTGATCGTGTCGCCGATCCCCTGCTGCAACAAAATGCCCATGGCGGCGGCAGAGGCGACAACGCCTTTCGAGCCCATGCCCGCTTCGGTGAGGCCCAAATGCAGCGCGTAATCGCTTCGCCGCGCGAGGATGCGATAGACGGCAATGAGATGCTGCACGTCCGACACCTTTGCCGACAGGATGATTCTGTCCCGGCCAAGTCCAATGTTCTCCGCCCGCGCGGCGGAAGATAGCGCCGATTGCACCATCGCCTCGCGCATCACGGCGCCTGCCGGGCGCGGCGAACGCGCGCGCGCATTTTCGTCCATCAACGCGGTGAGGAGCTCCTGATCGAGCGAGCCCCAATTGGCGCCGATCCGCACCGCCTTGCCATATTTAATCGCCGCCTCCACGATGAGGCCGAATTGCTTGTCCCGCTTTTGCTTGAAGCCGACATTGCCCGGGTTCACTCGATATTTGTCGAGCGCCTCGGCGCAGGCGGGATGATCGGCCAAGAGTTTATGACCGATATAATGGAAATCGCCGATCAGAGGGACGTCACAGCCCATTTTTGCGAGACGGTCGCGGATATGAGGCACGGCGGCCGCCGCCTCATCGCGGTCGACGGTGATCCGCACGAGCTCGGAGCCGGCCCGGGCAAGCGCCGCGACCTGGGCCGCCGTGCCTTCGACATCGGCCGTATCCGTGTTGGTCATCGATTGGACGGCGATAGGCGCGCCGCCGCCGGCGAGGACCGCCGCGTTGCCGGAGCCAATGCGCACGCCAACGGAGCGGCGGCGGGGCGCGAGCCCGGCGTCCGCGGGGTCCCTGAGGCCGGGGGAGGCCGAAAGTTCAGGGCTAATCGTCATGCCTGGTGTTTATCCCTAGCCGAGGAGGCGTCCGGCGGACATATCCCATAAGACTGTCGTGATCATGACCCGAAGGGCCGCGGAGAGCGGTGGGCAAAAAGCACTTTTGCGGGGCAGGCGCAACCCGCCAATGCGAAACCATCGAAGATATCCTGGCGCCGATTCATGCTCAGGCTCTCAGTCCGAAAGCGGCGGAATCCGCAGCACTTGGCCTGGAGTGATCTGGTCGGGATCGGACAGCAAAGGCTTATTGGCTTCAAAAATCCGATGATATTCGCGTTCGTGGCCGTGGCCATATTCGGCCGCCGCGATCTTCCCTAGCGTATCGCCGGGCTGCACGGTGTAAAACTTCGATTCAGGGGCTTCGGCGGCCGCCGCAGGATCCTCTTGGACCGTGGCAATACCCACCGGATCGTCGGTCGCCGGCGCGATCTTTTCGGCTTCTTCCGTCGCGGCGTCGCTGCCCGAGAGGACGATTTTGTCCCTTTCGGTCCTGTCCTCGACTTGCGCCACATCGAGACTGTACTTCCCGGCCTCTTGCTCCGATTGCTCGGGGGGAGCGGCGGCGGTCTCGGTCGCGCCGAAAATTTTCGCGCCAATCGATTTGGCAAAACGCAAAAGGCCCATGTCCATCTCCTGCTCCAAGTTCTTGTTTCGAGTTCTTGTTTCGAGTTCTCGCTTCGAAATCTTGCTTCGAAGTCTTGCCATTTCCTTCTTGCGGCAGCCGCGCTTAAGGAGCGTCGGACGGCGGCGGCCTAAGCGAGCCGACAAACCGCCCGTGACGAGCTTAACAAACCGGCCACGAAATGCCATCGATTTGATTGGGAGCATGATCGGGTTGGATTTTATGCCCTCGCCAATCCGGCAAACGGCTTTTCCACGCTTTGGGATTGCGGGTATGAACGGCGGATCTGGTTTTGTTGCTTCGCCCGGTGCCGCGCTCGTGACCGGCGCGGCAACGGGGATCGGGCGGAAGATCGCCGAGCGCCTTGCGCTGGCCCGCTATTTTCCGTCGTGCACCGGGTAACACGCAAGAAGGAATTCCGGGAACCCGATGGAAATAACAATAATTTTATAAATTCTAGAACTCAATGTGTTAGAGTGCCTCAGCGATCGAAAGTTGCGGAGAGAAACATCTGGCGTTTGCCCTCCGAAGGCAGAGGCCACAGGTTCAAATCCCTTCGGGGTGCGCCAAATCTCTATCTTGGAGTGTTGTAAAGAAATCCACCGGACGCACCGGGACCGGGGCGGAAAATTCTTCAGGGTGCGGGAGAACGAGGGGTTTATTCGAAACGGCGCGCCCGCTGCCGCTGTTTGACGAAACTTTCGTTCGATGACGCGGCCATGACGACACCTCCGCCCCCCATCTTCGATCGTTGCCTGGTAAGGCGGAGGCTTGCCCGTGCGGTGGCCGCCCGGGCCGAGGATTTTCTCCTTGTCCATGCCGTCGAAGAGGTCTGCGAGCGGCTTTCCACGATCAAGCGGGAATTTTCCGCTATCCTCGATGCCGGCACGCCGTCGCCTTGGCTTGCCGCGCGGCTCGCGGACCGGCTTCGGCCCCGCCTTCTGGTCCGCATGACGCCGTTGGCGGAAACGGCCGGCGATGGCTCGCTCCCGCGCGTTGTGGGCGATGAGGAAAGCTTGCCGCTGGCGCCTGAATGCTTCGATTTGGCGGTATCGGCGCTCTGCCTGCAAAATCTCAACGATCTACCCGGAGCGCTCGTTCAGCTTCGCCGCGTTTTGAAACCCGATGGGCTTTTTCTCGGTTGCCTCCTTGGCGGCCAGAGTCTGCACGAGTTGCGTACCGCCCTGGCCGTGGCCGAGACGGAGATTTGCGGCGGGATCAGCCCGCGCGTCGCGCCTTTCGCGGATGTGCGCGACATGGGCGGGCTTCTCCAAAGAGCCGGGTTCGCCTTGCCTGTCGCCGACAGTGAACCCATCACGGTGCGCTACGCCGGCATTTTTGGCGTAATGGCGGACCTGCGTGCGATGGGCGCGACCAATGCGTTAACGGCGCGGCTCCGTAAACCCTCGACGAGGGGCTTTTTCTTGCGCGCCGCTAACATCTATGCGGAGCGTTTCGCCGATCCAGACGGACGCGTGCGCGCGACTTTCGAGATGATCTTTCTTTCCGGCTGGGCGCCGCACGAGAGCCAGCAGAAGCCATTGCCACCAGGCTCGGCCAAGACGCGGCTTGCGGACGCGCTCGGGATCAAACCGGCCCCCGAAAGCTGATCCTGCATTACTGGGCGAGTTCCCAGGTGACCCGGACCTCGGTTCGCAGAACTTCGCTGCCGGGCTCGACCGGAACGGCGGCGGCTTCGCGCTTGGCGGCACCTAGCATTTTCGACGGCATCCCGGCGGGGGCCGGGTAGGGTGCTTGTGTGGCGATTTCCAGGACCCGGCCCAGTTTAAGTCCAAGCCCATCGACGTAGCTATTGGCCTTGCGCAAGGCGTCGCGAACGGCGTCGCCGCGCAAGGCGTCGTATTTCGCCTCTTTTTGGGTGTAATCGAACTCGATGCCCTCAAAACTGTTGGCACCCTTGTCCATCAATTGCCCCGCCAGGACTGCGGCCTTTGCGACCTCTCTGATCCGCACACTCAACGAATTGTTGGCGGCGTAGCCGCGCAGCGTCCGTTTGGTGACATAGCCGTTGGCGTCGTGCACCTCATCGTAAACCGGCGAGAGCGTGACCGAGAGTGTCTTGATGTCCTTCGTCTCGATGCCTTGCGCCTTGATCTCGCCCACGATCGCCTGCGCGGCGCGGGCGTTGTCGCGGGCGGCGTCGGAGGCGTTCGGCCGCTCGGTGTTAACACCGAGCGAGATTATCGCGATATCGGGGACGGCTTCCGTGCTCGCTACTCCGTTCGTCGTGACGGTTGGCACCGAGTCTTTCAAGGACAGGACTTGTTGGGCATGCGCTTTATTCAGTTGCGTCCCAATGCCGGCCGGAAGCGCGGCAACGACAACGAGCCAGGCAAGCGGAAGACGTAAGCGAAAGGTTGACATGAGAAAACTTTCAGCGGAAGGAAGACTGGGCGTGGAGCGGGCGCCAAAGGCTAAAGTGTCCTCTGCTGTCGGCGCTTTTTCGACGGCGGCAAACGATTTACCGGAGAAATCGTGGAGAAATCCAGGCCGCCATGATAAAAGCCCACCCCAATCATGTCCACGCTCGCCGAACCTCTTGCACAGCTCGATGATCAGGCCCATCGCGGCCGGGCTTCGCTTGGCGGAGCGACCCGGCGCGAGGTTGCCGCGGCGCTTGCCGAGGTAGGTGTGCCGGAGCGCGAAATCCACATGCGCGTGGCGCAGCTCTGGCATTGGATTTACCACGCCGGCGCTACCTCGTTTGATGCGATGGGCAATGTCAGCAAGGTTCTGCGCGCCGCCTTGGCCGAGCGGTTTACCCTTGCCCGCCCGAAGATCATCGCCGAACAAATTTCCCGCGACGGCACAAGGAAATGGCTGCTGAGGTTTGACCCGACGGACGCGCGCGACAAGGGCGCCGAGGTCGAATGCGTCTATATCCCCGAGAGCGATCGCGGCACGCTTTGCGTTTCGAGCCAGGTCGGGTGCACGCTGAACTGCACCTTTTGCTACACGGGAACGCAAAAGCTTGTCCGCAATTTGACCGCCCGCGAGATCATTTGCCAAGTTTTGATCGCGCGGGAAAGACTTGGAGATTTTCCGGGACTGACGCCGCCAGGCGACGGGCTCGTGCCGGGCGAAGGTCTTCGCGCGGTGTCGAACATCGTGTTCATGGGCATGGGCGAACCGCTCTATAATTTCGCCAATGCGCGCGACGCCGTGGCGGTGTTTTCCGATGGCGACGGCCTCGCGCTGTCGAAGCGCCGGATCACGGTTTCGACGGCGGGCGTGGTGCCGAGGATAGAAGAACTCGGCCGCGAGACCGGCGCGATGCTCGCCATTTCGCTCCACGCGGTGCGCGACGAGTTGCGCGACAAACTCGTGCCGCTCAACAAGAAATATCCGATCAAGGACTTGCTTGCCGCGTGCCGGACCTATCCCGGCGCCTCCAACGCGCGGCGCGTCACCTTCGAATATGTGATGCTGAAGGACGTCAACGATTCGCGTGCCGACGCGCGGGAGCTGGTGCGGATTTTGAAGGGCATTCCGGCCAAGATCAATCTTATTCCGTTCAATCCCTGGCCCGGCGCGCGTTATGAATGTTCCGACTGGGGACGGATCGAAAAGTTTTCAGACATTGTGTTTGACGCTGGCTATGCGAGCCCGGTGCGCACCCCGCGTGGACGCGATATTCTGGCCGCCTGCGGGCAGTTAAAGAGCGAGACGGAGAAGCTGCGGGCGAGGGCAAGGCTCGCGGTGCCGGAAAATTAAAATTAGTTTCTAGAGCGCGGATTTGAAATTCGACAGGGAAACCCGCGGGAGCTCGTTGCAATAGGCGAAGAGTTCAATTTGATGGGTTCGCAGTCGCCAACGCCAATCGGCTTGCCGCCAAAAGGCAGCGCTGCCCGTGCAAGATAGCGTCAATATGTCGGCCGGAACAGTTCCACGATTCCGGGAGAGGCCGCCCTGGTTCGGAGGCGACCTGCAAACTCTGCGCAATGTCGTGCGCGGTGCCCCGCCGGACCTGCCTGGCGGCGAGCGCCTGCTGCTGCCGATGCCCGACGGCGACCGGCTGGCGGCTCGGCTCGACCGGCGGCCCGACTCCATTGCCGGGCCCCTCCTCGTGCTCGTGCATGGCCTTGCAGGCTCTGAGGCGAGCGGGAATGTAGTGGCGAGCATGCGGCATCTGGTCGGCCAAGGCTGGCCGGTCTTGCGCCTCAACCTACGCGGATCCCTCCCGTCGCTCCCAACCGCAGCCGGTCATTATCATGCCGGGCGGACCGCAGATCTGGCGGAGGCCCTGCGCGGACTGCCGGCTGATCTTACCCGGTATGGGATCGTGCTGGTCGGCTATTCACTGGGCGGCAATCTCGTGCTGAAATTCATGGGCGAAGGCGGACACGGCCTGCCGGTGCTGGCCGGTGTCTCGGTTTCCACCCCGATTGACCTGGCGGCGACCTGTGCCCGGATGATGACTCCGCGCAACTTCGTCTATCACCGCTTCATGCTCGATGCGATGAAACGCGAGGCGGTGGCGCCGGGTGCGGCGGTTAGCGCGGCAGAACGGGCCGCCATCGCTTCCGCCCGGAATGTCTATGAATTCGACGACCGCTTCATCGCGCCGCGCTTCGGCTACCGTGATGCCCAGGACTATTATGAAAGCAATGCCGCCAAGCATTTCCTTGCCGGCATCGCGCGGCCGACGCTGGTCCTGCACGCGCTGGACGACCCTTGGATTCCGGCGGCATGCTACACCGCGATCGACTGGTCGCGCCTGCCGATGATCGCGGCGGCGCTGACCCCACGCGGCGGACATCTGGGTTTCCACGGCCAGGGCAGCCGCGTCCCTTGGCATGATCGGGTGACGGCGTGGTGGCTCGCGCGAAGGTTCGGCTTGGACCAAATTAGAAGAGACCGAACAAGTCTTCGCCAAGCTGAAGCATCTCTTAAAGGCTGCTGAACGCACGAATGCCAAACTCATCTCGAAAACGCAGGATGCGGTTCTCCCTAGATGCATCCCGCTCTGGCACGCAACCCAAGAACCGCGAGCGCTGCCAATCCCGCCGAAATCAGCGCGTTCCAGGCGCCCAGCGACAGGCCAAGAATGCGCAGTGCGGGGGCATCGCAGCGCGCGACCTTGACGCTTTGCAATTGTTTTAGGAAATCCGACACTGATGTGGCGCGATCGAGCGCGCCGGCGCATTCGTTTGGCCCAGGCCAAAATCCCCATTCGATTCCGGCGTGATAGGCGCCAAAAATCGCGCTCGCCGCGAAGATCAGGGCAAGGGCCACAAAGGCCGCTCGCAAAAAAGCTTTTGAGCTTCGCGCGGCAAACAGGACAGCAAGACCGGCCAGCGGCACGGCGGCGTAATAGGGAATACGCTCCTTGAGGCAAAGTTCGCAAGGCGCATAGCCTGACGCCTCGAAGAGAAAAGCACCCACGATTGCCGAGACCGCGATCGCCAGAATCACGAGAGCAATGCCAAAAGGACTTCTGATGCGCATCGCGGCGGTCAGATCACACGCGCGGCGATCCAAAAGCCCGCCACGATGGCAACCGCAAGGATTGCCAGAAACCAGCCAAAATATTTGTCGAGCAGTTCATTGACCGGTTCGCCATAGCGCTTCAGAAGCACCGCGATGAAGAAAAAGCGCGCGCCGCGTGTGAGGAAAGACAAAAAAACGAAGAGCGGCAGACTATAGGCCAGAAGCCCACTCGTGATCGTCACGATTTTGAACGGAATTGGCGTCAACCCCTTCAAGAGGATAACCGCCCAGCCCCACTGCGCATATAGCGCGCGCATTTCATCGACGCGCGCGCCGTAGCCGTAAAGATTGATCAGCCATTTTCCAACCGTTTCGTAAAGAAGCGCGCCAATCGCATAGCCGAGCAGGGCGCCGGCGACCGATCCTCCCGTGCAGATCAGCGCATAGACCCATGCACGCTTGGGCCTCGCGAGCGACATCGGGATCAAAATCGTATCCGGCGGGATTGGGAAAAATGAGCTTTCCGCGAAAGCGATGATGCCGAGCGCCCAAGGCGCGTGCTGGCTCTGGGCCAAGCTCAGCGTCCAACGATAAAGCTTTTGAAACATCGTTCCTGTTTATGAAAGGGCCGTGGCTCATAGTAACGCGGCGGAGGTGAGACGTCGCGATCTTTGCCCCATCTATGCCTGGAACGCAATTCGTCCCTCAGGCGATGGTGTCGACGACGCCGCCATCGACGCGCAGCGCAGCGCCTGTGGTGGCGGAAGCCTGTGGCGAGCAGGCATAGACGATCATATTGGCGACTTCCTCGACGCTCGCCGCCCGCTGGAT
>DATBYR010000260.1:0-6452 GCA_036513565.1 Methylocella sp.
GGCGATGATCGTGGTTTTGGGCGCGCCTCGGCGCACGGCGCCGACGTGGTGGCACATGTCGGCGAGGGTGACGTCCCTCTCGCTGGCGTAGCCCAGCATATTGGTGCCGACGCTGTCGCCGACGAGAATGATATCGACGCCGGCGGCCTCCTCGGCCTTGGCGGTCGGGGCGTCGTAGCCGGTCAGCACGGCGATCGGCTGGCCCTTCCGCTTCATGTCGAAAAAGCGGGCGATTTTTTCGCGCATCGATGCTGAACCTTTGACGGTGGCCGATAATTGTCATTGTTGGCGAGAGATAACCATGGCGAATTTTGTCCATCAAGTGTTCGACCGCCCCATCGGACCGGGCCCCCCTTCGCTGCCGCCGCGCGCGCGGTTAGCGATTAGCAACACCAGCGCCCCCTGAACAGAGGCGCGGAGAAAACGGTTTCGTGACAATCAACCCGGGCGATATGGGCTCGATTGTTTAGGAGGGGATCATGGGGTAAATCGGCATGCCTCGCGCTTTTTGTTATTTTGATTGCGGGGTTGCGGCTCTGGGCAGGCGCAGTTTGGTTACGATCAATCATACCGTTTCAGAGCGTAACCACCTCACGGCCAGGTCCAACGGGGTTTGGTGCCTGATATGGTTCTCGAGGTTACGCACTTTACGACCCCGCCAATTCGGTGGCGCTCTCCTTCGTCCGTTTCGAACCCTTTAGTGCTGCCAAAACGCTCATGCGCGTGGATACAAGGGTCCTCCAGGCGATCTACGCGTTCGCCCCGAGCGACTTCGCGGACTCCAGTCCAGGCAGAGGCGGCGCACATCCCGGCCTCAGGCCGGATCGCCTTCGGCGCGTTGATCGGCGCCCAGATGCGCGCGGCCAGCCGAGCAAATTGATGAACCCTTTGAATTGAAACATGGTTAGCCGGTCCTCACCCTAGACGACCTCGACGGTCGCGGCGTCGTAGTGCGCCCCGGCGTTGGCATGGGCGCGGAACACGCTTTCCGGCAAAAGTTCCACGTCGTTGCTTGGCACTCGCGCGAGCAGGTTTTCGATGCGTGCCCGCGAGCGCGCCAAAAGGCCTGCGTCCAAGCGGCCGTCCCCGGCCGCCGCAAGAATTGCTTGCGCGAAACCCCTGGCGCGGCCCGTACCGGTGAAATGCGCGCAGACCATCACCATGTCGCAGCCGGATTCGATCAAGCGCACGGCGGCGTCAGGGTTATCGAAAAGCCCTTTCATCGCGCCCATGCCGATATCGTCGGAAATGGCTACTCCCGCAAAACCAAGCTCCTCGCGCAAAATCCCGGTCGCGAAACGGCGCGAGAGCGCGACCGGCGCGTCCGGATCGACGGCGGGATAGAGCATATGCGCCAGCAGGATCATGGAAAGCCCCGAGTCGATCGCGGCGGCGAAGGGTTTGAGCTCCCGCACACGCAACGCATCGAGGCCAGGCGTCTGCTTGGGCAAGCCGAGATGGGAGTCGACGCTGGTGTCGCCATGCCCTGGAAAATGCTTGCCGCAGGCGATGATTTTTTCGCCCTGCATGGCCTTTATGAAGGGCAGCGCCGCCGCGATCACGGAGTCCGCTGTTTGTCCGAAGGCGCGCTCGCCGATCACCGGATTCTTGGGGTTGGTGTGAATGTCGAGCACCGGAGCGAAGTCGAGGTTGACGCCGAGCGAGGCGAGTTCGCGCCCCATCGCGCGGCCCACTTCGGTGGCCTGCCGCGCCCATCGCGCGGCATAGGCGAAGCGCGTGATGGGCGGCGGCGTCCGGCACACCCGGCCCCCCTCGTGGTCGATGGCGATGAACATACGCTCGCGCCCCGTTGCCGCACGAATATGAGCGACCAGCCGCGCGTGGCTCTCGAGCCATGCTTCATAGGGAAGATCATGGCGGAAATTGCTCTTGAAGAGAATGACGCCGGCGGGGCGCAAATCGGAAAGAAGCGCGCGGTCGTGGTCGTCGAGGACCGGCGACGGCCGAAGACCAATCAGAAAATGATCGCCGGCGGAGGCGATTGTGTCCCGGAGCATGCGGCGATCATCCCCAAAAAGGCTAAGCTCGGCTGGGCTTCCCGCGGCGCAGCCAAGTTTGCGTCATGCCTCCGAAGATTAGCCCGAGCGCAGCCCACAAGACCGCGCGTGCGCCGATCGACGCCAGGCGAAAATTCCACAAGACGCTCGCCGGAAAATTGACTGGAACTTCATCGACCGGCGGCAGTGCCAGGGCAGCCAAGCCCGCCACCGCGGCAAAGACGGCGGCGGAAACAAGCGCGGCGTTCCAGGAGCCGAGCCTTGCCGAAGTGGCCAGCGCGAGCGTCGCGGCGAGGATCATCGCCAAGTTGGAAACCGCAAGCATTGTAAAATAAAGCGCGGTGCGGGTGCCGATCGTCTCCGTTGCACCGATCGCCGGCGGATTGGCCGGATATTTCAGCTCCGGCACGAGCACCATCGCGACAAAGCCGGCAAGGGCCAGGAGCGCCGAAAGAGCTTTCGGATCGAAACCATTTCCCCGCCCATAAGCGAGCGCGAAAACCAAGCTGAACAGGCCGCCGACGGCGGCGCCATAGACAATACAGGCGGTCAAGAGTCCGGCGCCGCGCTGCACGCTCCGGCTTACGATTTCAGGCTCGGATGGTTGCGCGGCTGCCTGCTCGATGGCGGTTTCGAAGGCAATGGCCCGTTCAATCGAAGGTTCGCCCGCGAGAAATGAAAAGCCCGCCGCAAGAAGACCCGCGAGGATGCCGGCGAGCAGGCCGCGCAGAAGAAGACCGCTGACCACGCGCCTGCCCCTTCAATGACAGGGGAAGGCCAGGAGATGGCGTCCGTCATGCACATATTCATGGACATAATGGCCGGAGATCAGCGCCGTCGCGCCTTGCTCGGCGCCGATGAAATAGATCAAGAGGAGCGCGAGAACTCCGGCGAATGCGGCCCAAGGGAAAATTTCGCGGATTGGGATTGGAACCGGCCGGGTTGCCGGAGCATGGATAAAGCTAGTCATATCCTGCCTTACGGGGTGTCCCATCTCCGTGCGCCGCTCGGGAAAGGAAGCCCGCGCGAGTCCGGCGCGGCTGCGGGAAAGCCGCACCCTAGGGGCCGCTGATCTGTCTGTCAACGCGGCGTGAGCCTGGGCGGAGTTCTTGCAAATGATCGGAGGCGGGGCCGTCGCCAGTGCCAGGCGGCCGAAAGGCAATTGCTCTCCGCAAACGATCGAGGCGGATGATTTGAACCATTTATCCTGCATCGGATTTTCTCGGCCCGTTCGTCAAGGCTCGCGCGGGCGGGCGCCGTCGAACCGCGGCTCGCCGCCTTGCCGCTTGCCGGGAGAGGGGGTTGCGGCCACCCAGAGGCCGGGAGATGGCCGCGAATTGGCATCAAGGGGCTTGCGGAACGCAGCGCGAACGTATATCGTTCGTTCACCGTTTGTGCAATATCGAGTCGCGCCGGGACGCGGTGCGGGGATCGCGCACGCGGAGGGGCGGCATAAAGAGGGCCCGGTCAATGTTGACAAGAAAGCAAAGCGAGCTGTTGCGCTTCATTCACGAGCGCCTGAAGGAGACCGGAGTTCCACCCTCCTTCGACGAGATGAAGGACGCCTTATTTCTGCGCTCCAAATCAGGGATTCACCGGCTGATCATCGCACTCGAGGAACGCGGTTTTATCCGCCGCCTGCCCAATCGCGCGCGCGCGCTCGAGGTTTTGCGCTTGCCGGACTCCTCGACACCGGCCGATCGCGGCCGGAGCAAAAGGTTCGCACCGAGCGTCATTGAGGGTACTCTCGGCCGGGTCCGCGCATGGGTCCAGAGCGACTCCGGCGACGACCTCGAACGTTCGTCGATCCTGATCCCGGTCATGGGCCGGATTGCCGCGGGGACGCCGATCGCGGCCCTGCAAAACCGCAGCCACACAATCAGCCTGCCGCCGGACATGTTGCCGCCGGGAGATTATTATGCGCTCGAGGTACGCGGCGATTCGATGATCGACGCGGGCATATTTGACAACGATACCGTGGTGATTCGCAAACAGGATACCGCCGAAACCGGCGACATCGTGGTCGCCTTGATCGACGACGAGGAAGCGACCTTGAAACGGCTGCGCAAGCGCGGCGCCTCGATCGCGCTAGAGGCCGCCAATCCGGCCTACGAGACGCGCATTTTCGGCCCCGACCGGGTCCGCATTCAGGGCAAGCTCGTCAACCTCGTTCGCAAATATTGAATGCCCGGCGGCCTCGTCGCCAGGACGCAAGCTTTCGCCGCCCCGCGGCCGATGCGTACGACCGTTGGCCGATTGCAAGCGCGTTAGGCCGTGGCGCCCATCGCGGCCGCTTTTTTCAAAAGCGCTTCCGCCATCCTTATGCTCGCGATGTCGATCAGCCGGCCGTCGAGCGACACCGCGCCCTTTCCGGCCTTGGCGGCATCGGCCATCGCGCTCACGATGCGGCGGGCCTTGGTCACCTCGGCTTCGGACGGCGTGAACACCCCATTGGCGAGTTCGATCTGGGAGGGATGAATTGCCCATTTTCCCTCGTAGCCGAGCACCGCAGCGCGGTTTGCCGCGGCGACAAAACCATCCGCGTCCGAAAAATCGCCGAACGGACCGTCGATCGGACGCAAGCCATAGGCCCGGCAGGCGACCATCATGCGGGTTTGCGCCGCATGCCACTGATCGGCCCAGTAATAAGCACGGTTGCCGGAGGCGTCCTTGTCGGTGAGCACGCCGTAATCCGCGTTGACGCCGCCGATCACCGTGGTGCGTGCCCGAGTCGAGGCGGCATAATCGGCGACGCCGAAGGACATCGCCTCGAGCCGCCGGCTCGATTGCGCGATCGCCTCGACATTGGCCATGCCGAGCGCGGTCTCGATCAAGACCTCGAAGCCGATCCGTTTTTCGCGTTTCTTCGCCGTCTCGATCTGCGTCACTAGCATGTCCACGGCATAGACATCGGCCGCGACGCCGGCCTTGGGGATCAAGATCATGTCGAGGCGCGGGCAGGCCTCGACGATATCGACGACGTCGCGGTACATATAATGCGTGTCGAGACCGTTGATGCGGATCATCGTGGTCTTGGTGCCCCAGTCGATCTCGTTCAGCCCGGCGATGATATTCTTGCGGGCTTGCTCCTTGTCGTCGGGGGCGACGGCATCCTCGACGTCGAGAAAAATAATGTCCGCGGCCGACTGGGCGGCCTTTTCGAACAATCCCGGATTGGACCCCGGAACCGCGAGTTCGGAGCGATGCAGGCGCGGTGTTGCCTGCTCGATGATCGTGAAGCTCATTCCCTTGCTCCTCTCTTTTTGCCGTTGATGGCCGCGGCCCGGTTCAGCCGGTGGCGCCAAGGCCGCTGGCGATGCAATTGATCGACAGCAGCAGGTTCGACTTATAGGCCTCCATGGCCTCTTTGGTTTCGCAAGCCCGGAAGCGCCGCAACAGCTCGACCTGGTCGCGATTGACCTGGTTGATCGTCGGCAGACGGTGCGCGAGACGGGCGCGGTAGCTTGGGAATCGTTCGCCGATCTCGCGCTCCTGGCTGATCCGCAGAACCATGTCGCAGGTCAAGCTGAACTCTAGCTCAATCAGGGCGAAGATGGCGTCGCGCTTGGCCGCATCGGCAACAAGGCCCGCATACTCGCGGGCGATTTTCAGATCGACGAGGCATAGGGTTTTTTCGACCTCGCCAATAATCAGCCGGAACAACCGGGACTCGGTGAACATCCGCCGCAACAGCGCCTCGCCACGGCCCTTGCGGACATCGAGGAAACTGGCGATGCCGCTCCCTGTCCCGTACCAACCGGTGACGGCATGGCGGTTTTGCGACCAGGCGAACACAAAGGGGATTGCCCTGAGATCGCCTAGCGAACGGGCGCCAAACCGGCGCGCCGGCCGTGACCCGATATTGAGCAGCGCGATTTCCTCGAGCGGACTTGCCGCCTGAAAGTAAGGCAAAAGATCCGGGTGGGAAATCAACCCCGCATAGGCCGCATAGGCGGCACCCGAGAGTGCCTCCATCGCCTCGTCGAACTCGGCCCTCGGCACCAGCGCCTGCTCGCGTTCCGAGATAAGCGCGTGCTTGAGCACCGCGGCCCCGAGCACTTCCATCTGGTAGGCCGCGGTGCCGCGATTGGCGTATTTGAACGAGACCACCTCGCCTTGTTCGGTCACCCGGAAGCGCCCGTTGATCGAGCCCGCGGGCTGCGCCGCGATCGCCTGCGCGGTGGGGGCGCCGCCGCGGCTGACCGAGCCGCCCCGGCCGTGGAAAAACGCGATCGGAATACCGCTTTCGCTTCCGGTTTTGGTGAGCCGCGTCTGCGCCTTCGCCAATTCCCAATTAGAGGCTAAAAATCCGCCATCCTTGTTGGAGTCCGAATAGCCGATCATGACTTCCTGCACCCCTCCTTGGGCGCGAGCGCTGCGCCGGACGACCGGCAGCGACAATAGTTCGCGCATGATGGCGGGCGCGGCGCGCAA
>DATBYR010000261.1:0-3775 GCA_036513565.1 Methylocella sp.
GCACTGCTAACGGCCGCGGCGGCTTATGCTGCGGGAGGCCGCCGCGCGCTTGAATTCGAGGCGCGCGCGCGCGGCGCCGCGGCGGCTGACCACCTCTTGTCGCAAATGCGCTGAACTGGCGGCATGAAATGATCTACCTTCTCGGCGGATTTTTACTATTCTGTCTCGCGCTCTCCGTGCTTAAGGCGTTCGTGGCGGCCGATCCCGCGGCGCTTGCGCGCGTTGTCAAGCGCGGCGGCGGCGGCGCGGCGCTTATCGCGGCGGCGCTCTTATTGCTCCGGGGACGTTTTGACATGGCGCTTGGGCTTGGTGGACTTGGCGCCTGGTTGCTCGGATTGCGCGGCGGGTCGCTGTCGCGGATGTTCAAATCTTACAGTGGGCCAAGGACGCGAAAGGTTTCGTGCGTGAGGTCGGCGATGATCGAGATGGAGCTTGATCATGGCACCGGCAAAATGCAGGGGACGGTGCTGGCCGGGCCGGAAGAGGGCAAATCACTGGACGCGATGACAAGGCCGCAATGCGAAGCCCTCTATGACCTCTGTTGCCAAGACGATCCCGAAGGCGCGAGGCTCATGGAAGCCTATCTCGACCGCCGGTTTGCCGGATGGCGTGCGGCAGCGCAGAACCAGCGCCACTCTGGGCGCGGACGCGCGGGACGCCGTGCCGGCACGATGTCCGAAGATGAAGCGTATGAAGTTTTGGGACTTCAGAAAGGCGCTTCGGATGAGGAAGTCGCTCGGTCGCACCGTTCGCTGATGAAGAAACTGCATCCCGATCACGGGGGGTCGACGGACCTGGCGGCTCGTGTCAACGAAGCCAAGGATGTTCTGATGCGGCGTCATCAGTAGGCCCCTCGTGGACGGCCTGGTGGGGGCCAGGCGCGGCGGCTGCGGCACTTGCTTCAATTTTTCGTTGCGAAACAGGAAAATCCTGAACGTTTGAGGGTTTTGCAGGCGAGTGCAGCACTGTCGGCTTCGAGGCCAGCGAAGCGCGCCCGGTAGAGCGTTTCGGAGCCCTTCTGAACCTTCTCGGTAAAGGCTTGCGCGGTGGTAAGCGTTTTGCGGCCTTCCGATTTTGCGCGGGCGAGGAGTTCGGTCGCCTTGCTTATGTCCCCGGTTGCACCTATCTGAATCATCCAGCCGCTTCGTGCCGCCGCCGGGCGGCGGACGTCGGCGCCTTTCACGACGCCGCCTGGAGGCGGCTCTTTTATCGCGGCCGCGATTTTATCGGCGCCATGGGCGCGCGCTGCAACCGGACCAGTGCTTGCGCCTATTGCGGACGGGGTCGCGGTCGAGAGTGCTCCGCCGTGCTCTGCACGGCCGCGAGCAGTTGAGCCATCGAGGCTTGCCTGTTTCCAATAATTTTCGCCTCGGGCCGCATGGGGCGCGGCGGTCCCCAGCTTCGGCGCCCCGGAGACAAAGGCCGGGCGCGATTTTTCGGGCGGAACATCGGCGTTAAGCGAAGCAACCTGGATCGGATCAAGCGTAAGTTTGGGGCTCGCGGGGCTCGGCGCAAAGACCAGCCTCGAAGCGATCTTTTCTGGGGATTCGGTGCCCCGGAGGCTTGGGTCAGGGCTCTCCGCGGCTGCCGCGTTATGCCCATTGACGCCGGTGTCGGAGATCGAAGACGCCGTGCGGACGGTGGCGCCATTTTCGATCTGGTCTTCGATCAAATCCGCCATGATCTTGTCGCGGGCCCGCGCGCTTGGGCCGCCGAGGACCACGGCGACGATATAATGTCCATTGCGTTTTACCGAGGTCAGAAGATTGAAGCCCGAGGCGCGGGTGTATCCGGTCTTGATTCCGTCCATCCCCTCGACGCGATCGAGGAGATGATTGTGGTTCACGATCGTGGCGCCGTCATAATAGAAGGCATGGGTAGCGAAATAGCGGTAATGGCGCGGAAAACGCTCCTGGATGGCGCGGCCGAGAATTGCGAGATCGTGCGCCGTCGTGACCTGTTCGCCGTTTGGCAGGCCGGAGGCATTGGCAAAATGGGTGCTATTCATCCCGAGAGCATTCGCCTTCAGCGTCATAAGCCCGGCGAAACTCTCCTCGTCGCCGCCGATGGTTTCGGCGATGGCGACCGCTATGTCATTTGCCGAACGGGTGACGACCGCCTTGATCGCGTCGTCGACTCTGATCGTTTCGCCGGGATGGAGGCCAAGCTTGGTCGGCTTTTGCGCCGCGGCATAAGCGGAGACACGAATATCGCTGTCGAGCCGTAGATGCCCTTGTTCGAGCTGTTCAAACAAAAGATAAAGCGTCATCACCTTGGTGATCGAGGCTGGGAAGCGCAACTCGTTTTCGTTGCGGGCATAAAGCGTCCGGCCGGAATTGCCGTCGACAACGATTGCCGCGATGTTCGATGTGCCCCTGCCCATGCGCGCGTAGCCGTAGCGGACGGACTCATTGTGATGCCGCCGGCCCCCGAAATGAGTTTGCAGCCAAGCATAGCGGTGGGGGCGCCAATGGCGGGCCTCGGCGGGCGGAGCAAGCAAGCTCGCCGCCACCAGGGCCAGGCTGAGGCCTGCCCCAGCCGCGGCCTTTCTGGTGCGACAAAACGTCGCGCAAAACTTCCACATTGCAACGTCCCCGGTCCTCGGCTGGCATGCGCCATTGGCGCGCTGCCGGTTGATCCTGCGGGGAATGCTAGTCCGGCGCGGTTACCGGTTCGTTAAGGCCTCGGTTCGAGGCAGCGCCATCGCTTTGGTCCGGGCGATTTTGCAGTGCAGCATCTCCTTGACGTGATTTGTGCGACGCACTAATTAACAATCGGCGAGGCAAACGAACTCGCGACTTTAGCCGTCTCCGATAGGCGAGAACCGGCGCACCAACGATCGAGGAAGTGACATGGTCAACGAATTTGATGACGTCCAAAACTACGGCAAGGAGCATTTCGGGGCGGCGGCCGCGGCGACGACGTGCTTCGCCAAGAACCTTTACACAATCGCAACCGAAACGGCGGATTATTCCAAGAAAGCCTTGGAGAATAATTCCGCTTTCATGGAAAAATTGCTCGGCGCGAAGTCCTACGACACCGCGATCCAGATCCAGTCCGAATATTGGAAGACCTCTTATGCCAGCTTTGTCGCGCAGGCGACGAAAATCGGCGAACTCTATTCCTGTCTGGCCAAGGAGGCCTTCAGGCCGGTCGAAACCGCGGTCACCAAGGTGTACAGTGGAAAGAATTAGGCTTCACCGGAGTGGGAAGTTTTTGGCAACAACGTGATGCGAAAGTGCGAACCGGCGGAACAACCGCGATTTGAAGCGCCGAGTTTGGAAGGCCCGGCTGTGGCCGAGCCTTTTTTCTTTGAATTGTTAGCAGCGACAACGAAAAGTTTGGCGTTCGCGCGGTCTCGCGCGGCCTGAAATTCTTGTGGAAAGGCCGATGCCACTCGGTTTATTGCGATGCACTATCAAAAGCTTCGCATGTCACGAGTTCCTTCGTCGCGGCTGAGAGCCGACACATCATTGCCAAGGTCGAGGGCGCAAACACAAAGGCTTTAAGCGCGCTGCCATGGAGGCGCCAAGGGCCCTGCGAAGACTTTAGATACTCGATTCGGTGTTGACCGCGGATATGCGGTTAGCACGAAAATTGGAACGCCCGGCAAATGCCGGGCTTTTTGTTGCAAAGGCTCCTCCCTTGCTCATCCGGCCGTTGCCTGTTTTTCGGCTTGGCGGCAGGGCCTTGTGGCATGAACAACGGGAAATTGGTTTCTTTTGGCGAAAAACGCGTATGGCCCATGAGGCGAACAGGGACTAAGATTAGCGCG
>DATBYR010000262.1:0-2305 GCA_036513565.1 Methylocella sp.
GACCGCGTTTTTTGCCACGGCGGTGAAGATGGCCGCCGTCGCCATTACGCTGCGGGTGATCCTGACCGCGTTTCCGGCGATTGCCCCGCAATGGCGGCAGATCGTGATATTCCTTTCCATCCTGTCGATGGCGCTCGGCGCCTTCGCCGCGATCGGCCAGGCCAACATCAAGCGCCTGATGGCCTATTCCGCGATCGGCCACATCGGCTTTGCCCTCGTCGGTCTCGCCGCGGGGGGAGAAGCCGGCGTCGCCAGCGTGCTCGTCTATATGGCAATTTATCTTGTCATGACGCTTGGCACCTTCGCAGGAATCCTGTCGATGCAGGTTAAGGGTGCGAGCGTCGAAAATATTTCCGATCTTTCCGGACTCGCCCGGACCGACGGGATGATGGCGTTCTTTCTCGCGACGATGATGTTTTCATTGGCAGGGATACCCCCCCTCGCGGGGTTTTTCGCCAAATGGTATGTTTTCAACGCGGCGATCCAGGCGCGGCTTTACCCGCTTGCGGTGATTGGCGTTCTGTCGAGCGCGGTCGCGGCGTTTTATTATCTCCGGATCGTCAAGATTATGTATTTTGACGAGCCAGCGCCCGCATTCGATAGGCCCGCGCCCGCGCTGCGTATCGTGCTTGCGGTGAGTGGCATTCTCGTGGTGTTCTTGTTCGCCTATCCCGCCCTCTTCATCGACGCCACCATGGCGGCGGCGAGGTCGCTGTTTTGAACTTGCAGCCAGTGGGGGTTTAGCCCTGTATCGTCTCGCCGGAGCGGCCCAAGATAATGCGTTCCGTCTGGTCCGCCATGACCAGCTCGCCTCGACCAACGACGAGGGCTTGACGCGCGCTAGAGAGGGCGATCCCGGCCGTCTGTGGGTGGTCGCCGATACCCAGACCGAGGGGCGCGGCCGCAATGGCCGCGTCTGGTCGTCGCCGAAGGGCAATCTGCATGCAAGCCTGCTACTGATCGATCCGGCGCCGCCGCACAGGGCCGCGGAACTCGGCTTTGTTGCGGGTGTCGCGACGGCTCACGCGTTGCGTGAGATTCTCTGTGGGGATCGGCGGGTTACGATCAAATGGCCGAACGATGTTCTCCATGACGGCGCCAAGCTTTGCGGAATATTGTTGGAAAGTGCAAATCTCCCCGATGGGCGCTTCGCGTGCGTCGCCGGCGTCGGCGTGAACTGCCGCCTGCATCCCGCCAATACGCCTGCCAAAGTAACCAATCTCTCGGCGATCGCTGGCCAGCCGGTCGCGCCTGCAAGAGTGTTCACGCGGCTTTCCGCGACGATGACACATTGGCTCGATGTTTGGGCCGCGGGCGCCGGATTCGAATCGATCCGCACCGAATGGCTCTCTCTCGCCGCCGGTCTTGGCGCAAGGATCGGCGTGGCGCGGCACTTGCAAACGATCGAAGGCACGTTTCAAACGATCGATGCGACCGGACGGCTTATTCTCGAGCAGACGTCCGGTCAGGTGGCGATCGAGGCGGGCGACGTTTTCTTTTCGCCGCGGCCGGCCCGCTCTGCCACGGCAGGGGGATAGAAAAAGAGCGCATTCAGGCCGCGCGATGCGACTTGACGTGTCGCTGTGTCGTAATTTTTCACGAGCCGGTTGGTGCGCGCTGGATCGTGTCGTTAGAGCATGTCTTCCGACATGCTCCAACTCTTTGATTTTGAGCTGCGTCCTTTATCGATCAAATGATTCTATTTGATCGGGACGCGCGCTAAGGTCGGGGAAGGTTCGGGCAAATGAACGAAGGAAATGACGAGCTCGTCTTTGTGCCTCTTGGAGGCTTGGGCGAAATCGGCATGAACCTCGCGCTTTACGGCGTTGGCCGCAAGGGACACTTGAAATGGCTGATGGTCGATTGCGGGGTGGCTTTCGCGGGCCCCGATCTCGCGGGGATAGACCTCGTCATCCCGGACGTAAGCTTCATCGAAAAGATGCGGGCCGATTTGGCCGGTCTCGTGCTCACCCATGGGCATGAGGATCACATCGGCGCGGTCGCTGAACTATGGCCGCGGCTTGGGTGCCCCGTCTACGCGACGCGCTTCGCCGCCGCGCTTCTTGAAGCCAAGCGCCTCGCCGAGCCCGGCGCCCCGGATGTTCAAATCACCGTCGTCGCGCAAGGAGCGGCGATCGCGATCGGACCTTTTGATGTTGAATTCATCGCCATGGCGCATTCGATCCCGGAAAGCTCGGCGCTCGCCATCCGCACGCCGCTTGGCACGATCCTTCATTCCGGCGATTGGAAAATCGATGCCGCGCCGGGAATAGGCAAGCCGACCGACGCAAAACGTCTTGCCGCG
>DATBYR010000263.1:0-25032 GCA_036513565.1 Methylocella sp.
CAATCGATCAAAGCGGCAAGCGCGTCGAGGTTGGTTTGCCGCTCGGCTTTTCCGCCAAACCGAAACACTTCCTGCCCGATCCGCCGCCGTGCCATGAAACCCTCCCTATCAGCATGGGCGAAACGGAATCATGGACAAAAAAGCCATTGCAAGCACCGGCAAGGACTTGCGCACAGGTCTCGTTTCACGTGAAACATTTTGGTATGATTGACGGTCTGGGCAGGCAAACGCACTTTTGGTGCTCGGGGGACGGTACGAAGCAGGGGATTTGGCGCTGGGGTCCCTTCCCGGACAAACCAATCGCGATCCGCCCCGGCCGCGATCCCCTACCGCGTCACCCCATGCGAGCGGACGAGCGCTTCGACGGCGGCGCTTGCTTCGGCTTCGCTACGGCCCATCGCGACGAGGGGCTTTCGTAATAGCCGAATGACGGCGACAAATTTGGTTGTTGATGGCCAGTCCGCGCCGTGAAGGACAGGAATATCTCGACGTGCCTCCGGATCAAGGGCTCGGCCTCCGCGAGGCGATTTGTGGCTTTGAGAAATTGGGCGAGATTGTTGAGGCCTCTCGCGACATTGGGATGATCCGGCCCATAGCTCGCTGGAGCGGAGCGGACGAGCACGGTGGCGGCGACTGCGAACCCAGCGATCACGTCGCTGCGGGTGTCTGCCTCGGCCTTTTGGCAAACAAGCAACGCCGCGATCCAGCACGCCACCCAAACGAGAACGCTGATCCAGACCGTGCTCGAGATCGCGCTCGCAACCGCTCCCTGCGCGATCGTTCCAGCGAGCAGCCCGAAAATCCCATTTGAGAATCCAAGTATGAACAGGCCAGCCGAAAAAACTCGCCTCGGCGAAACGAGGCCCGACGTTTGAAATGAAGGACGCCGCGATCACGCCCGTGTGCAAGTGCTCCCGCGGGTTCCAGGGCGTCTTTCAGCGCGCCAGCCGCGAGGCCGTTTCCCGGCCGCGCATGGGAATCACGGGCGCCACTGCTTCTTCATGCGACCCCCGCCGAGGCTACTCGCCGGTCTTTTGCTTGCGCCAACGGCGAACCACGTAATATCCGCCGGCGAGGACAAGATAGCCAAGACCCGCACCCGCGATCGGGCCGGGAGCAGAAATGCCTTTGCCGTCGCGACCGCGACCGCCTTCGTCGCCGTCGCCGCGACCGCCATTGGGACCGCCATTGCCATTGCCATTGCCATTATTGCCATTGCCATTGCCGGCAAGAGCGGGAGATGCGGCCAAGGCGAGGATCGCCGCCGCCGCAACCAAAGTGATTGATTGGGAACGCATGAATGTTCTCCGCAAGTTGGGTTCGCAAGTGTAGTCATCCGACAGAATATCATGTTGGATTCGCAAGTGTACTCATCCGACAGAATATGGACATATTTTAATTGGGCTAAATCGTAAAGTCAACTCGGAAATGAAAAGATTCGCGGTCCGGCTCGGCGCTCAATGTTTGCACCGCGCCAAGCCGCCTGCCTCATAGCGTCTGATTATAGGCGCCGACTTCCGGGTTCTCGCGCAAGATTGCATCGACCGCCGCGAACATCTCGCGCATCCTTGCTTCCGAGACGGGGCTCTCGACGACAACCACGAGTTCCGGCTTGTTTGAGGACGCGCGGACGAGCCCCCACGTGCCATCCGCTACGGTGACGCGCACGCCATTGACGGTAACGAGATCGCGAATTTTCTGGCCCGTAAAAAATTCGCCCTTCGCCTGCATCGCCTTGAGACGTGCGGTTACCTTGTCGGCAACGCCGTATTTTGTTTCGTCGTCGCAATGCGGCGCCATGGTCGGCGAACCCCAGGTCTTGGGCAGTTCCGCGTAAAGCCCGGCCATCGATTTTTTGGGGTTGCGGTCGAGCATTTCGACGATGTGGATGGCGGTGAGGATTCCATCGTCATAGCCGCGCCCCACCGGGGCGTTGAAGAAATAATGGCCGGATTTTTCGAAGCCAGCGAGCGCCTTGAGATCCCTCACCCGCCGTTTCATGTGGGAATGCCCGGTCTTCCAGTAATCCGCCCTGACCCCTCGTGCGAGAAGTTCTGGATCGGTTGCGAAAAGGCCGGTGGATTTGACATCGACAACGAAAGTGGATCCGGGGTGGAGTTTTGAAAGGTCCCGCGCGAGCATGACGCCGATTTTGTCGGCGAAAATTTCCTCGCCGCGATTATCGACGACGCCGCAGCGGTCGCCGTCGCCATCAAAACCAAGGCCCACATCGGCGCCGGCCTCCAGCACCTTGGCGGCCATCGCATGCAGCATGTGAAGATCCTCGGGGTTCGGATTATAGTGCGGAAAGGTGAAGTCGAGGTCGGCATCGAGCGGTACGACTTCGCAGCCGAGCATCTCCAATATTTTTGGCGCGAAGGCCCCGGCGGTGCCATTGCCGCACGCGGCAACCACTTTGAGCTTGCGCGCGATTTTCGGCCGGTTCGTCAAGTCGGCAATATAGCGGGCCGGGAAATCTTCGACGAAACGATAGGAGCCGCCATCCGCGCAGCAGAATTTTCCTTCCAAGACGATGTCGCGCAAGCGGCCCATTTCGTCGGGGCCAAATGTCACCGGCCGTTGCGCGCCGATCTTCACGCCGGTCCAGCCATTATCGTTATGCGAGGCGGTCACCATGGCGACCGCCTCGACATCGAGGTCGAATTGCGCGAAATAGGCCATCGGCGAAAGCGCGAGGCCAATGTCGTGAACTCTTATGCCCGCAGCCATGAGGCCGACCGTCAGCGCATGTTTAATCGAAGCCGAATATGCGCGAAAATCATGACCGGTTACGAGTTCGGGCGTAACCCCCATGTCATGGATGAGCGTGCCAAGGCCTAGCCCCAGGGCCTGCACCCCCATCAGATTGATCTCCTTTTCGAAAAGCCAGCGCGCGTCATATTCGCGAAAGCCGGCCGGCTTCACCATCGGGGAGCTTTCATAGGCATAGGTATTGATCTCTAGTCGCGCCACGGGCTTGGGAAACATTGAGTGTCCTTGCTTGCAGGGAACGGCCGGCGAAACACCATCGCCTATGCGAGTCGTTCAAAAACCGCGTCAAGTATCATTCTGCGCGGGACACGTACCTTGCGACCCGTCTATTGTTGCTTGGCGATGATCTTATCCTTGATCCCGGCGTAAACGGCGGCCGGAATGATATTCTTTTGCACCAGCTCGTCCTTGCCCTTGTAGGGACGGTTCTTGATGATGTTCGCGGCGCGGATGTCGCCGACCCCTTTCAGGGCGCGCAGCTCCTCCTCGGATGCCGTATTGATATCGAGGAGTTGCGCGGCGGCAGGTTTCTCCGCTGGCTTAGGCTTGTTGGGCTTGGCTGTTGGCGCCGGACTGGCCTTGTCCGGAACAGCGGGTTGAACCGCTTGCGCGAAACAAGGCGTCGCAAAAACGGCGCACGCGCATAGGCAAAGGGCAAGGATTGTCTTCCTGGGGTTTCTCATAGCGTTTCCTTTCTGGCAAGGCCGGGCTGAACCGGCTCACCCTGGCAAGAGTGTCCGTAAAACCGCCAGGGCGTCAACTGGCGGTCGCCTTCCCTTAAATCAGAGAAGCTGAAGCAGGCATGAATAAGCTTGGTTGGGCACCGCGCGCGCTGCGGGTCCGGTATATTGTTGACCGGCATGGCGGCCACGCGGTCCTTGCCGCTGAGTCCCGCGCAAAGCGGCGCGCTCGTCATTTCGCAATGGCATGGGCCGCGACAAGTGAGTGACAATTGACCAACGATATTCCCGATTCGAAATTATTCCGGATGCTCGGGCCCAGTGGGGGGAATATTTGCGTCTTCGGTCTTCGTTGCCGGGTGTCTTTTGAGCCGTGTAGTCCTCCGAGGAGACCTGATCGGTCGCTCAGGGCCCCGTCGAGTGAGATAATACTGTTCGCTGAGCCTATCCAGCGACTGAATTGCATATTTCATCTGCGCACGCATTAACCACGCCCAGGCTTCGATAAACAATAGATATCCACAGATAATCAAAGACAGAGGCGTGAATGGATTTGGATAACTGTAGATTATCAACTCTGCATCTACAAATATAAGGATAATAGAGCCAATTACGAAGCGGTACGTCTGCCATCGGCCACCTATATATTGGTCTACGATCGAAATTTTCTCCAGTCCAAGTATATTGCCATCTCGTCGGCATTTGCTTTTTGCGTCGCTGGACATTGGATTGATGTATTTGTGTAAAAAATACATCCATAATGGAATATTGAAAAACCATAGAACATTCAAGAGAATCAATATTATATACCGTCCATGAGTCGCCATATATGCTTGCGTATTGCTAATGAATGCTTCGCCGAGCCACTCGACTAGTGTCTTTACAATAAAACTTGTATTTTTATCGTCGGTCGTGTACGAGGTTAATCCATCTATAACATACATTATACCAAATAACAAAAATACAACAGCCGCGAGAATGATAGATGTTATATCTAGCTTTACTTGACTTGGTGCTGTATTATAAACATATTCTTCACGCGTCTTATCAAACTTGACACCTACAACCCACGATACGAAATATGAGGAGATAATTAGTTTCCATACAAGGCTCTCAATAGATATAATCTGTTGAAATTGGCCACCTAAGATCGAGATTATTGTCAGAACACCGAATACTCCGGTGGTTAGCCAAAAACCTGTCGACATCAAAGTGTTCGCGGCAACAGACAGACGATGAAGATAGGTTTGCCCGAGATCGTCGGGAGGTGATTTTGACATGACACATCAACCAAATTCGGTGGGCACGGAGTCCGTGAGAATATTCGCGGAAATTGCGCGGAATGGAACCTCTCGAAAAGTAATAGGTACGCTATTTGAGCCGACATATGCCCCCGATAGCCGCCGGTTTCAGCCTCATCCTGCCTCCTTTCCGCTCTCCTGACAAGGCGGACCTGGTGATGCACAAGGTCGTCGAGCGAGTGCGGCTGGCCGTTCTGGCACAAATATTCCGCCGAGGCATAAAGAAGATAATGTACGGAGAAGAGGCGCCGCCGTACGAGGCTGGGCGACGCCCCTTACGGCTTCAAGTTCTCCGTCGATGTCGGTTCCGGCGAAGCCTTGATCTTCGTCAATGTCCAGACCGGCATCAGCATGAGCGGTCTGGCGCTGGGCCAATCGGTGAGCGTGACTGGCTTTAGCAGTCAGTACGACACCCACTATGAGGTTGATCCGCAGCCCTGACGATATCGCCGCCCAAGCTCCCCGAGGCCAAGAGCCTCGCCCGCATGGGTAAACGACCCCGCAGTGACCGCGCGAAAAATCCGCGGCTTGTCCCAGTCAAGCAAGGCTTCCCCCTGCAACCGGCAACCTCATTCCGCCACGGCCCGCATGTCGCTTTGCTGGGCAAGCCTGCGCTCGGCCTCGATCGCCGCCATGCAGCCGAGACCAGCCGCGGTCACCGCCTGGCGGTAGATATCGTCGGTGACATCGCCGGCCGCGAACACGCCGGGCACACTCGTCGCGGTCGAGAAAGGCGCTGTCTCGATGTAGCCATTCGGCTTGATCGCGAGCTGGCCCTTGAAAAGACCGGAAGCGGGCTCGTGGCCGATGGCGACGAAAACGCCATCGGTCTCGACCTCGCGCAAGCTCTCCGTTTTGACATTCCTCAAACGAACGTGGCTAACGCTCGGAGGATTGTCCGGGCCGCGGATCTCATCGACGACGTGATCGAGGATCAGTTCGACATTCGGCCTCTTGAACAGCCGTTCCTGCAGGATGCGTTCGGCGCGAAATAGTTTGCGCCGGTGCACGAGCGTGACCTTGCTTGCGATGTGGCTCAAATACAAAGCTTCTTCGATCGCCGTATTGCCGCCGCCGATGACGACGACTGGCTTGCCGCGAAAAAAAAATCCATCGCAGGTCGCGCAGGCGGACACGCCATAACCTTTAAACTTGGTTTCCGAAGGGATGCCGAGCCATCTCGCCTTGGCGCCGGTGGCAATGACCAGGGTGTCGCATGTGTATCCGGCGCCGCTGTCGCCCAGGAGCCGGAACGGGCGCCGGCCAAGCTCGACTTCGACGATATGATCCGCGACCATGCGCGCGCCTACATGTTCGGCCTGTCCCTTCATCTGGTCCATGAGCCAAGGACCCTGGACCGGCGCGGCAAAGCCAGGATAATTCTCGACATCCGTGGTGACCGTCAGCTGGCCGCCCGGCTCGAAGCCAGAGATCAGAACCGGCTCCAGCATGGCGCGCGCGGCGTAGATCGCGGCGGTATAGCCGGCGGGTCCCGATCCGACGATGATCATTTTGGCGTGCGAAGCGTCCTCGGACTGGGGAGTTGCCGACATGATGCACCTTGTGCAACGGCAAGCGCGACACCCGCTTGCGGACCACCCGATCCATGGAAAACACAATATTTTAAGGATATAAGATCAGCTTGCTTGACCACAACCTTTCGCCGGTTGTGCAGCCGGGTTTGCCATGCGCTGACCCCAGGACCGCGCAACGCGTCATTTTGGTTTCGTCAAGTACCGGACGGGAGCCGAACCGGATTCCTCGGTTTAGCCGTGATGCTGGCGGCGTCTCGGCGGCCCGGCCGCGACCGGTTGCAAGGTTAGGGCGCCGATGCCGGCGGACAAATTGAGGCCTGTCGATGGGCCGGAAAGCGGCTGCAGGCTTATCGAATCGGCGTAGCCGCCGACGAGCGCATTGGCGCTGCCGCCGGCCCCTAACGCGAAGCCAACGCCCGGGCCGGCATAATCGCCGGCGAGCGCATAGCGGCGGCCTGGAGGCCCCGCGGTGAAAACGCCCCAGGCGAACCGGCCGGGACCGGTCACGCCAATGTCGAGACCGATTCGGTTGATCGTTCCGCCATAATATTCAGGTCGGCCACGCGCCGGATGAAACACGCAGGAAAGGCTTTTGCTCGATCCGATGATAAGGCCAACGCCGGGCGCGACATTGCATTCGAGCACGCCGGACTGTAATTGTGTGGCGCTTGGCGCGGTCGCGGTCAAACCAACAAGCGTGGCGCCGAGGAGCGCCGCGCGCACCGGGGGGAAAAACGAATAATTCATGAAGATTTACTCCTTGATGAGAGAACTTAATCCCTGCCGGAAGCCGCGGTGCGGCCGCTGACAAGGGGTACTCGCTTATACCCCCGGCGGTCAGCTACGGAACAGCTAATTCCCGGATGGATGGTAGCATGACTTTTCTGTTTCGCCAGTTTTCATCCTTTGTCGTGGTTGGCTTCATCGCCACTGGCGTCCATTATGCGCTTTTGATCGGGCTGGTCGAAATAGCGGGGATCTCGGCGGTGACGGCCGCGTTGGCCGGCTATGGGGCGGGCGGCGCGGTTTCCTACGGTCTAAACCGCCGCCATGTTTTTCGCACGAAGCTGCCGCACGAGGCGGCCGTGTCCCGCTTCACGCTAGTGGCCGCCGTGGGCTTCGGGCTCACCTATATTTTTATGTCTCTTTTCATCCATATCGCGGGCATTCCTTATCTGACGGCACAGGTGGCGACAACCGGTATCGTCATGTTCTGGAGTTTCGCCGCGCACAGGCTGTGGACTTTCCCTTCCGGCCAGGACGCAAAAGAATTGGCTGCCGCCGCCGAAAGAGGCTCAGGGCCACCGCGCGAGGGGCGGTAGCGACGACAAAATCGCCTCGACATTGCCGCCTGTTTTCAAGCCGAAAATCGTCCCACGATCGTAGATCAGGTTGAATTCGGCATAGCGGCCGCGCCGCGCCAATTGTTCCTCGCGGTCGGCCCCAGTCCAGGAAAGCACGAAATTGCGGCGCACGAGTTCGGGATAGATGGCAAGAAGACCCGCGCCAACGGCCCGGGTGAAAGCGAAGTTTTCGGAGAATGCGCGTTCGTCGCCGCTCGGGCAATCGAGATAATCGTAAAAAATTCCTCCAGTCCCGCGGGGCTCGTTGCGGTGCTTAAGATAAAAGTAATCGTCGCACCATCGCTTGAATTTCGCGTGATCCGCAACTTTGCCGTGGCTTTCGCAGGCGGCCTTCATGGCGGCATGGAAGTCGCGCGTGTCCGGATCGCTTTGGACGCGCCTTCTGTCGAGCATGGGCGTGAGATCGGCGCCGCCACCGAACCACGCCTTGGTGGTCTCGACGAAACGCGTATTCATATGGACGATGGGCACGTTTGGATTCCAAGGATGCGCAATCAGCGAAACCCCAGAGGCCCAGAACGCCGGATCGGTTCCGGCGCCAGGTATTTGCGCCGCGAATTCGGGCGGAAAAGTTCCAAAAACCGTCGAAGTATGAACCGCCATTTTCTCGAACACGCGGCCCGCGAGGATCGCCATGTGGCCGCCGCCGCCATCGCCGCCGCCGTGATCGATCCTTTCCCAGGGTTTCGTCAGGAAACGTCCTGGCGCCATGCCCGGCTCGGCGAAAGGGCCCTCGGCCTCGTTCTCCAGAAGTTCGAATGCCGCAATGGCTTCGTCCTGGAGTTGCTCGAACCAGGCGCGGGTCTCGCTTTTGCGGCGGCCGGTTGCATCGGCTTTTGTCATACAATTTTGTGTTCCAAGGTCACCCGAATGAAATGCCGCAAGTTTAGCACAGCGCCGCACGCTCCTCGGATGAACCGTGCTCTATCGGGCACGATGACGGCGATTCCGCGCGGTCAAGACCTCATGGCGAGGCCTTCCGCCCTTCGTCGAACATCCCGCTCAAACTCTTAACAAGCAAGGTGAAGACCCGGAAATTCAATAGATGATGGCAAGTACAACAAGGCTGAAAGCGATTTGCAGAGCTGCTTTGATATAATCCAAGGCTTTTGACATCGCACCCTGCCTCAATAATTGAAGCAGGACAACAGTTTTGGCACCGTTTTTCACCCGCCACTGGCCACAGCGAAGGCGTCCCTTCAAGGATGGAACGTCAAAAGCTTCCGCCGAGCTGCCGAGTCCCTTCTCCCGCCACTATTGCCGCAGCGACGGCGACATTCAGTGACCGCATCGGCGGCTTCAAGGGAATGACGAGACACGCATCGGCGGCGGCATGGACTTCGGCCGGCACACCGGCCGACTCGCGGCCGACAAGCAGAATATCGCCGGCCGAATAGCTAAAAGCCGTGTAGGCCAGGCGTGCCTTGGTCGTAAGCAGGACGAGGCGCCGGCCAGTGGCGCGGCGCCACTCCTCGAAGGCGGCCCAATGGGGATAGCGGGCGATCTCGACATGGGCAAGGTAATCCATGCCGGCCCGGAGGAAATGCTTGTCGCTCGCCAAAAAGCCGGCGGGTTCGATAATCGCGGCGGCGAGCCCAAGACAAGCGCACATCCGCAATATCGTGCCCGTGTTTTGCGGGATGTCTGGCTGATAGAGCACCACCGTCAACGGCGCGGTCCGGTCGGGCGGCATGTTTGCTGTCAGGCCTTTTCAAAATAACGGGGAACGCCAAGATAAACGTCACAATCCCATGGCTTGATCGGCTAGCATCGGACCTCCATCGAACGGGCGGCCAGCATGGCTATTGCTTCCACGGCGGCGCTCGATTATTCGATAGTCCGAAGGATGCGCCGGAGTTCGAGGACATCATGGCAGCAAACACCGTAGCAGAAGAACCGACCCGGAGGGACGTTCTGTTCGTCGCGACCGGCGCGATGGGGACGGTGGGGGCCGGGTTCGCGGCCTGGCCGCTGATCGACCAAATGAGTCCCGACGCGACGACACTGGCGGCCGCCTCGGCGGAAGTCGATATCGGCAATATCGCGGAAGGGCAGGTCGTCACCGTGAAATGGCGCGGCAAGCCTATTTTCATCAGCCATCGCACCCCGAAAGAGATTGAAGCCGCGCGCGCCGTGCCGTTGAGCGAGCTGCCCGATCCGGCACCCGATGAGTCGCGGGTGCAAAAGCCAGAATGGCTCATCGTCGTCGGCATTTGCTCCCATCTCGGCTGCGTGCCGCTCAAGAACGACGGCCCCTATGAGGGCGGTTACTTTTGCCCCTGTCACGGTTCGGTCTACGATGCGTCCGGCCGCATCCGTTATGGTCCGGCGCCGTACAATCTTGCCTTGCCGCCGTATAAGTTCGCGAGCGACACGAAGGTCACGATAGGGTAAGAGCCGCGGCATGCGAAGGCTTGCATGCCTGCCGACGCCTTCAACGATTTCCGATAGATGTCATCGAGAGACGAGCTGACCATGAGCGGAGAGTCGACCTACGTACCGAAGGGCCGCGTGGCCAAGTGGTTCGAAAGCCGTTTACCGGTCGGCGCCCTTATTCACTCCTCCTTCGTGGTTTTCCCCAACCCGCGCAACCTCAACTATTGGTGGACCTTCGGCGGCATCTTGTCGTTCATGCTGGTGGCCCAGATCCTCACCGGCGTCGTGCTTGTCATGCATTACACGCCGCACTCCGGCCTCGCGTTCGCGTCGATCGAGCATATCATGCGCGACGTGAACTACGGCTGGCTTCTGCGCTACGCGCATGCCAATGGCGCGTCGATGTTCTTCCTCGCGCTTTATATCCACATGTTTAGGGGCATGTATTACGGCTCCTACAAAGCGCCGCGAGAAGTCTTATGGCTGCTTGGAGTCATCATCTTTCTCCTGGCGATCGCGACGGCCTTCACGGGTTATGTCCTGCCTTGGGGGCAGATGAGTTTTTGGGGCGCGACGGTCATCACCAGTCTTTTCTCGGCAATTCCGTTGATTGGCGATTCGATTACGACTTGGCTGTGGGGCGGATACGCGGTCGATAACGCGACCCTCAATCGTTTCTTCTCGCTTCACTATCTGCTGCCCTTCATGATCGCGGGCGTCGTCGTCTTGCATATTTGGGCGCTGCATGTTCATGGATCGAACAATCCCGCCGGAATCGAAAAAAAGACCGCCAAGGACACCTTGCCTTTCCATCCCTATTTCACCGCGAAGGACGGTTTCGCGCTCGTCTGCTTCCTTGTGTTTTTTGCATGGTTCGTGTTTTACGTGCCGGATTATCTTTACAATGCCGATAATTACATCGAGGCCAATCCGTTGCAGACTCCGGTTCATATCGTGCCGGAATGGTATTATCTGCCCTTTTACGCGATTTTGCGGTCGATCCCCTCCAAACTCGGCGGAACCGCCGCGATGTTCGCCTCGGTCGTCATCATAGCGTTTCTACCTTGGCTCGACACCTCTAAGGTCAAGTCGGCGGCTTACCGGCCTCTTTACAGGGTTTTCTTTTGGCTCTTTGTCGCCTGCGCGGTGCTCCTCGGCTATATGGGATCACAGCCGCCGGAAGGCGGCTATGTGATCGCCGCCCGCTTCCTGACCGTCTATTATTTCCTCTACTTCCTGGTGATCCTGCCGTTGCTTGGACGATTCGAGAAGCCGAGGCCCCTCCCCCCCTCCATTTGCGACGCGGTGTTGGGCAGGACTGGCCAAGCCGCGGCGGCGGACGCCAATTCAATGTAAGCGCGCGAACCGGAGCAATAACCGCCCGGCCACGAGGAAAAAAGCGATGAGGCACGGGGTCGGCCGCGGTATTGGATTGGCTTTCGGCGCGGTTCTGGTGGCAGCTTTAGCCCTGGGCGCCGCCAAGGTGCTCGCGCAGACCGGGCCGGGGCCTCTCGAAAAGCACGAGCAGCCCAGTCCGCCGCGTCAGGAATGGAGCTTTTATGGCCCCTTCGGCCGCTACGATCAGGCGCAGCTTCAGCGAGGGTTTCAGGTCTATCGCGAGGTTTGTTCCAATTGTCATTCCCTCGCATTGGTCGCCTTCCGCAATTTGGCGGATCCCGGCGGCCCCAGCTTTTCGGAAGCGCAAGTCAAGGCGCTCGCCGCCACATACAAGATCAAGGACGGCCCAAACGATTCCGGCGAAATGTTCGAACGGCCCGGCCGGCCATCGGATTACTTCCCGTGGAATTTTGCCAATGAACAAGCCGCGCGGGCGGCGCTCGGCGCGGCGCCCCCCGATATGTCGTTGCTCGCCAAGGCCCGCACCTACGAGCGCGGCTTTCCGCTCTTTCTGATCGATCCCATCATCCAATACCAAGAGCATGGCGCCGATTACATCTATGCGCTCTTAAACGGCTACACGAACGACAACGATGCGAACTGGAACGAATATATGCCGGGCCACAAGATCGCCATGCCCAAGCCTCTGAGCGACGGTCTTGTCGATTACGCGGACGGCTCGCCCAAGACGGTTCAGCAATACGCCAAGGATGTCTCGGCATTCTTGATGTGGACCGCCGAGCCGAAACTCGAGGAACGCAAGCGCCTTGGCTTTAGCGTGCTGATCTTCCTCATCGTCTACGCCGGGCTTCTCCTTCTCGTGAAAACGAAGATTTGGTCGCGCGCCACGGCGAAGGCCGGACACGATATGCCGTAGCGTTCGCCCCGCACCAATCATGGGTTGGTGAACCGCGCCGGGTTACAGTCGGCCGCTAAGATTTTGGAGCGCCCTGAGCGATAAAAATCGTAAGGTTATACCAACCGCCCTAAGATTGTATGAGATGAATAGAGCACATGGTCCTCGCGTTCTGGCCCGCGCAGCAAGTGAAATGTCCGGAAGCCCTCGTCGAGATGCGACTCACGCGTCACCCGCAAATCCTCGAAGGCTTTGCGTTCCCTTGATAACCTTGAAACGGTTCATGGCGATGAACATTTTTGACGTCTCCAAGGTGCGGTTTTTCTCCACCAGCTTTCAATTCTACCAATTTCTAATCTCGTTGCCCGTAATTCTCGACAACGTCAGCTGGAATTTTCCGCCGAAACTCCAAGCGTTATGATTTGCCCAACGGACGCCTGTTGGACAACGCCGCGTTGATTGCCTCAATTAACGGCCCGAGCTTCGGCGGTTGTGCTTCGATATCGACCCTCACGGAGAGCTTGCGGAGCGCGACGCTGCATACCGGTCCGATTGAAGCGACGAGCGTTCGGCCAAGACTTTGTTTAAGCGACGCCTCTTTGCCGTCGTATCGCGCGACGGTGAAAAGGTTGCTCGCCTGCGACGCGCTGGTGAATGCCACGAGATCGATCTCATCACGACCAAGCGCGTCGATCAGCCGTAGCAACGGCGTCGTGTCCTCTGGCAAGCTCCAGCCATAGGTCACGATTTCGATTACTTCCGCCGCACCTTCGCTTTCGAGCGCGGCCTGTAACTCACGATTGGTCTCGCCGTAACGCTGGACCACGACGCGTTTGCCGCGCAACGGGGTCCCATGCATTGCGGCAAGCACCTCCTGCGTCGTGAAAGGGTCGCTGGCGGCGCAGTCGATGCGCACCTTGCGCGAGTGCAGTACCGAGGCCGGCTTGGGGCCTCGTACGACCACCTGCGCTGAGTCCAGTAGCCGTAACAGAAGATCGGTTAGCCCTAGCAAATCTGTTGCAGCGAACAAGGCACGTGTCCCGACGCCCGTCTGAAAAATGAATATATCGGGCGGCGCAGAATTCCAGCCACGGATCAACTCGTCGATGTGCGCAGGATCCACATCCGGAATTTCGGCAAGTGCGGGCGCCGAAAATGGCGTGCCTCCATACCTGCGAACCAGACTCGCAATGTGATCACGCATCCGGCTTTCAAGAATGGCGACGGTTTTGTCCTTCATCGACGCGCGACCAAAAGGTCTCCTGTCAAGTGTGCCATAATGCGAACGCGCTCCAGTGGTGTCAATTCCCCCGAACAATGGTCCGCTCTTCATCTTCTGACGCACGCAAACTCCTGACACGGAAACGATCGCGCGCATCGCAACCCAATTTCATTTGCCGGCAGAGCGCACCGAGATCCAAAGCGGCTGGCCTATCAGAGCACAGAGACGCCGAACACTCTAGGGGCGCGATCGTGTCAGTCCTGAAAGACGGCTGAGTGCAACTCGTTCATCGAGAACAACAATGTAGAATGAATTCGTGTGATTCGTCCCTCAGGTGCTGGCAATTTTCGTCGAGGCTCTCCCAACGCGCCGGAACGAGGGCCTTGGCGGACGCCGACGGCCGACGGCGCCGCTGCATCCTCACCGGCTTGCGCCGGGTCGCGCACCTCTTTTGTGCCCATCGCCAGCAATAGGGCTGGCGCCGTGAACGGGAGTTGCGCTATTTAGGCTAGAGCGAAGGGGGAGCTTGTTTGAACCACGCTCCGGTGGCCGGCGCTGGGCGGGCAAGCGCGAAATATGAACGCCGTTGAGATCGAAGAGGCGGTATCGGCGCTCGCGTGCGCCGCCATGAATTGAACCAGTTCATGGCGCGGCCGATCTTCTGCTTCTTCGCGGAAAGCACGGGAATTTTTCTTCCCCGTCTGTTCACCGAAACCGTCCGCCAGATGAGCGAAAGCTGGTCCGGCAATACGCATGAGGTGATCGCCGAACTGTTCCGGGCGACGGCTTGGCGTATTTGCCCTGCCACTTTGCGAGCCAGCCGGACACGACATACTCAACGCCCGATAGCCCGCGTCTTTCAAGGGCCAGCAGAAAGTCCTTTTAGGACGAGCAGCTCTCGCGATTGGCCAGCTCGGCGATGAGCACCGCGATGCCGCCCCGATCACACCGGCGTCGCGGCGCTCGTAGCGCGCATCCAAGATGACATAGGGGAAGGCCTCCTCAAGCCGGCGCGAAAAGGCCTTCAGGCTCGCGTCTGGTTTCTTGTCGATCGCGCCGATCGAGGAGGCCGGGAACGCGTGACCGCACGGCTCCCCGCTGACCGCCTTTGACCTTCCGGGTCGAGACCCCTTGCACGTACATCTCCAGCGCCGCCACCAGCGCCTTCTCCGAGCGTTGTCAAGAAAAGGTAACGCGCGCGCCTCTGGCGGCGTGCGCTAGGCGAGGGGACAAATATCTTAAAGTATAAATAATATCAGTTATTTATCCAACGCGGCCCAATTATTTGCGGGAATCCCGCGTCGAATTACTCCGCGGCCGGTGGCCTTTTGGCCACAGGCCGTAGCGTCTTTCCGCTCGCATCGGCAGGGCCTAGGCGATGCGGCGCGTGAGGCCGCTCAAGACGGCGGGCTCAACCTCATCTGTCCAGACTTTGAAGGACTTCAAGGTGTGGGGCCCAAAGGATGTCGCAAGTGGGATATCGGTTGCGTCCCGGCCGCGCGCGACGGTGATGCGTCCGATGCGGGGCATGTTATGGCGCGCGTCGAAGGTGAACCAGCGCCCATCGAGAAAGACTTCGAACCAAGCGTTATAATCCATGGGAGCCGGATCCGGCGGCACGCCTATGTCGCCCAAAAACCCATTGGCGTAACGCGCCGGAATGTTCAAGCAGCGGCAGAAAGCGACGGCGAGATGGGCGAAATCGCGGCAAACGCCCACTCGCTCCTGATAGGCTTCATAGGCGGTGCGGGTGGCGCGGGCATATTGATAGCCGAACCTCAGATGGTTGCAGACGAAATCGCAGATCGCCTGAACCCGGCGCCAGCCGCGCGGAGCGGACCCAAACAATTGCCAAGCGACGTCACAAAGCTTGTCGGTTTCGCAATAACGGCTGCCGAGCGTAAAAACCAACGTGTCGTTTGGCAATCGTTCGACCGCGATCTCTTCGGCGTCGAGCTTGACCGGATCGGGCTGGCCGCTATCCTCGACGATGGCGTCGCGGCGAATCGTCAGATCGCCCGCGGGCGCGATAAACCGGCGAACATGATTGCCGAACGTGTCGAGATAAGTCTCCGTCGAAATCGCCGGCGTGGTCTCGAACGGTGTCTCGTACCGGATATTGTGCGCTTGATCGCGATGCGCGTCGAGCAAACAAACCATCAATGCCGGCTCAGCGCAATTGAACGTCAGTTCATAGCCATATCTTATGAGCATGATTCAGATTCCGGTTGAGTTGCGCGGCACTGCCCATTCGATGCCGGAGGCGCCTGGCTAGTTAAACGTCAATGAGTGCTTGGCCGTTTCTTGTGGGCGACAAGCAAAACCGCTGGAGCCTCCGTTGGTTCCGATCAACTGGGCCAACGCATGATTTCTCAGGGAACCACGCGGGATGCCGCCGGATGCGTCGCTGTCACGAAAGCGACCTTGGCGGTACTTCGAAAAGGTGGAATGACCGGGCCCCTTACCGTCCGGACCGAGCCGACACGGCCAGCGGGAAGGCCAGATTGAGACGCGCCTCTCCGCTAGCCGCCGCTCGAGCGGCATGCGCTGGCGTGGCGAATCACCGCAGGGCTATACAAGCGAAACATACGCGTATCGAACCTTGGGAAACCCGTCTCCCGAGGCGGGAGGCGAACATGCCGAGCTCTCGCGTTCTCTGAAGCCCCGCAAATATCTTGTCGCTCACACGTCGACAAGCAGAAATCCGTACTTATATCCGGGGGCGCCAGCCACTACCGCTTTGCTTCGTTTAAGCGGTCAACATGGAGCGGCGAGAGGAGCAATCAGATGAATGCGGATACCCGAATGTCCTATCAATCGTGCTCGACACGACAGAATGAGGCGTCACACGCGTGCGGATACTGGCATGGAAAGCCGTGGAAGCCCGTGGAAATCCTGGCGCTGGTTTTGGGCTTCATCATCTATTGGCCGATCGGTCTCGCGGTCTTGGGCTGGAAACTCTGGCAGAAGAAATCGGGTTACCCCGGTGACATTATTTCCTTCGGGCGAGAAAAATGGGAAAAATGGACGAACTGGACGAACTGGGCGCGGGGTTCCGCCCGCTGGAGCTTTGCGGTAAATAATTGGGCTGCCTCCGGTTTGGGCACGGGCTCGACCGGAAATCGCGCCTTCGACGAATGGCGTACGACTGAACTCGCGCGGCTGGAAGAAGAACGCCAGAAGCTTGTCGCCGCCGAGCGCGAATTCGCGGAATTCATGGAAAATCTCCGCCACGCCAGAGATCGCGAGGAGTTCGAGCGGTTCATGGATGCACATAGAAACCGGCAAGCGCCGTCCGGGCAATAGCGCAACGTCTTGCAATAAGCGCAGACTGACTGTAAACGCGGTGGAGAGATCGGGCGGGGTTTACAACCCCGCCGGTCTGTTCAGGGCCGCTAGTGCCACAGGGAGATCGTCGTGTACAACATTATCTGGATCATCGTGATTGGCTTTGTCGCGGGCATCATCGCGCGTTTCGTCGCGCCCGGTCCGAATCGCGCGACCGGCTTCATACTGACGACCGGGCTCGGGATCGCCGGCGCGTTCGTAGCAACCTTCATAGGCCAAACTATCGGTTGGTACCGGCTCGACCAGGGCGCGGGTCTCATCGGCGCGATCGTTGGCGCGGTGGTAGTGCTGTTCATCTGGAACCGGCTGGTGGCCGGACGCGTTGTGCCCGATCCGGGCAACCCTCCCGGCGGCCCTGGCGCCCCGCCGCGCCGCCGCCTCTAGGGATAACTTTGAGGACAGTGGGCTTGCAAGCGTTTCGTCAGACCACAGATAGACGGATAGTGTATAGTATGAAGGCGGGGGCATTCAGGAGGCAGACATGGGAATACTTGATATCATCCAGGGTATGAAAAATGGTCCGCGCGGCCAACGTCAGCCCAGCGGTAGCGGCAGCCGCGGCGGGATGTCGCGGATCATGATGGCGCTCCTGGGTCTCCTCGCTTACAAGGCGTTCAAGGGCAGCGGCGGTCAGGCTGCTGCTCCAACCGATCCGAGCAATCCCCCCGACCCCAACCCGCCGCCGCGCCGCTGGCTGTAGGCAGGGCGGCAAAAATTGCCAACAGCCGAGAAAAGCGAACCTCAAGTTGCCCCCCTTTCGGCCGCCGCGAGCAAACCTGCCTGATACTGGGTTATGAGGGCATCGATCACCTCGTCCAGCGCTTCGCCGGACATGACCTTCTCGAGCTTGTAGAGGGTCAGATGGATCCGGTGGTCGGTGAGCCGCCCTTGCGGAAAATTATAGGTGCGGATTCGTTCGGAGCGATCGCCGGAACCGACCTGGGCACGCCGGTCCGCAGCGCGCTCGGCGTCGCGTTTGCCGCGTTGCGTGTCGTAGATTCGTGAACGCAAGAGCGTCATGGCGCGGGCGCGGTTCTTGTGCTGCGAACGCTCGTCCTGCACGAAGACGATGGTGCCCGTCGGCAGGTGCGTGATGCGGACCGCGGATTCGGTCTTGTTGACATGCTGGCCGCCGGCGCCTTGAGCGCGCATCGTATCGATCTTCAGGTCAGCCTCGTTGATATCGACGTCGACTTCCTCGGCTTCGGGCAAGACCGCGACGGTTGCCGTCGAGGTATGAACGCGCCCCTGTGTCTCGGTTTCCGGCACGCGTTGGACCCGATGCGCGCCGGATTCGAATTTCAAACGCGCGAAGACTCCGCGTCCCGCGATCTCGGCTACGATTTCCTTGTAGCCTCCCGACGTTCCTTCGCTCGCCGACAAAATCTCGACGCGCCAGCCTTTCAATTCGGCGTAACGATGATACATGCGGAAAAGGCTGCCGGCGAAAAGTGCCGCCTCGTCGCCGCCGGTCCCGGCACGAATTTCGAGAATGGCGTTTTTTTCATCCGCCGCATCCTTTGGCAGAAGCGCGATCTTCAGATCCTGTTGGAGATCAAAAAGCCTTGCGCGGACCGCCCTTAATTCTTCCTCGGCAAGGCCGCGCATCTCGGCGCCGGTCGCGGGATCGGCCAGCAGGGCTTCGAGTCCGGCGGCTTCCTCGGCTTGTCCGCGAAAATCCTGAATGGCCTTTGCAACATTCTCGATGCCGGCGAGCTCGCGCGACAAGGCCACGAACGCCGCGGGCTCGAGCGCACCGGCGAGGCGGGCCAGGATTTCCGCGTGACGGCGCAAGATGAGGTCGAGCTGGTCTTGCGGCAATATGTTCAACACCACGGTCTCTCGGGTCTGGCGCCAAAAACGCGGCGAAAAGCAAAACACACGACGCCGGCCAAAGGCTCCTTTGCCATAAAGATCATGCGAACACCAAGCCGTCAAAGCACGGCCGCCGGATCATAAGGGGATCCAGTGACGCGGCGACCTGCCGGCGGCTTCCAAGCCGGCAGGAAAGCGCGCGAAGCGCGCCGTTGGTAAATATTTGGTAAAGAATCTCGTGAAGATCTTAGTAATAAAGGTTATCACGTAATTAATGAACAATGATCATTGTCAACTTACTTTACGTAATATCCATATCAATCTACTTCTCATAACTAAGACATTTTCGAGGCGACCCTGCGTCGGCCTCCGGGTAAATGGGAGACGTAAATGGGGAAAGTCACTTCGATCCGGACGGCGAGGAGACAGACCGCCAATGGCCGGGCCGGAACCCCTATCGAAAAACTGCTCGCCGAAGCCCGGCTCAAGTTAATCGAAACCGGGACCCGCAACCGCGTCATTCATACCCCGCAGGGAGCCAAGTGGTTGCGCGCGCTTACCATCACCGGCAACGCATCGGATGACGTCTTCGCGCGTCTCGTTCGCGAGAACAAGCCACTGCGAGTTCTCGCGGCCGAGGTAATCGCGGACGCACAGCACGACGCGGTGACCCCGGAAACGCCGCGTCTGGTCAATCCAGGAACAAGCGACCGGAACGGTTTGCAGACATCGCTGTCGCCCGCCCTTCTGCACAAGCGGCTGCATGCCATGCACCGCGACGCGACGACCGCCGAGGACGAGCGCGGCGTCAATATCCTCTTTCTCGCCCTTGGTTTCCTGCGCTGGTACGAGGACGAAGAATCCGCCGTGCCGCGCGCCGCGCCGCTGATCCTGCTTCCGGTTTACCTCGGTCGCGATGCCAAGCGCTCGACCTTCGATCTGAAACTTCGCGACGGCGGCATCGCCACCAATCAGGCCTTGCAGGAACGGCTGCGCGGCGATTTCGGCCTCGCCCTGCCCGATGTTGTGGAGACCGAAGGTTGGCAGCCCTCGAGCTACTTCGATGCAGTCGCCAATGCGGTTGCCGCCAAGCGGCGATGGTCGATCGACACCGATGCAATCGTGCTTGGACTTTATTCCTTCTCGAAGCTGTTGATGGTGCGCGATCTTGAACCCGGCAATTGGCCGGACAATGCGCTGGTCTCGCATCCACTCTTGCGCGGGCTTCTAGGCGAAGGATTCGCGGCCGAGCCTCCGGTCCCGCCCGAGGCCGCCCGGCGGGGCGAAATATTAAATCCAGCCGATCTCATTCCTGTTGTCGATGCGGACTCATCACAGACGCGGGTCATCGAGGCCGTTCGCGCCGGACACAATCTCGTCGTCCAAGGTCCGCCTGGAACTGGCAAGTCACAGACGATCACGAATATTATCGCGGCGGCCGTGCATGACGGTCAAACGGTTCTGTTCGTCGCCGAGAAAATGGCTGCCCTCAACGTTGTTTACGACCGGCTGGACAAGGCGGGCCTCGATGACATCTGCCTCGAACTCCACAGCCGCGCCGCAAGCAAGCGGAAAGTTGCCGAAAGACTAGATCGCACTTTGCAAGCCGCCGGCTCATCTTCGACGGACGAGACACCAAGACAATGGACCGCGGCGCGCGACCGCCTGAATGCCCTAGAACGCCTCCACGCCGAGATCGGCGACACCGCCATGACGCCGTATCGAGCGCTCTCGATCCAAATCGCGGCGGCGCGGCGCGGGTTTACGCCCGATGAGCGTCTTGTCGAGGAGGCGGTGCGTTGGACAGGCAAGGAATTCGCCGAAAAAACGCGGCTGATCGAGCGGCTCGCCGGCCTTACGGAAACCGTTGGTCCGCTGAACAGCCACGTGTACGTCGGCGTACGGCGGCGGAGCGCTTTGCAACCAGCGGATGTCCAGCGCCAAATTCCGAAACTGCAAGCGCTCGCCGACAAAGTGGCGGCGCTCGCCGCCTATGCAACCATGGTCACAAATTATTTCGGTCTCCCCCCCGATCCAACGTTGGCCGGTGTCAAGACTCTCATCGCGATCTTCCGCGCCATATCGAATTTACCGCGGGGAGCCGAAAACATCGCCGCCAAGATCGCCACCTCTCCTTCGCCGCGCCGCATCGCCGATGCCACCGCTCTCGGCGTGAAATGGCTGGAACAGCAAGCGCCCTATCTCCACACTATCCATCCGGCGGCCTGGGCCGGTTTCGTTGCCGAGCTTCGCGCGCCGCTTGCCCAAGGCGCAGCGTTCTGGCTCGGCCGGGCGGGCAAGGCCAACCGGAAAGCGGCGGGGTCGCTCGCGAGTCTATTGTCGGTGCCGTTGCCGAAGCGGCCGGCCGACCGGCTCGCGCTCCTCGACGCAGTCCTCGCGAGCCAGGCGTTGCGCCGCAAATTTGACGCCGAGGCCGGGATCCTGGCGACCCTTCTGAGTGATGTCTGGCAAGAAAAAAGGACGGTCTTTCGCCAGATCCACGAGCTTGCCAGGACAGCCGGGGAGCTCGCCGCCTTCGATCCGCATCTCAACGCCGAGCGCGTCATCGGCATGGTCCGCGACGTCACCGCCGAGGCACATTGCGATCATCTCGAAACCGCCCTCGACGAGGTGATCAACGCCTTCGCCAATACGATAAAATTTCTCGACCTCGACCTTGCCGCGATTTTTCAAACCGATTCCATCGCAACGATCGACCTCAATCGTCTGAGTGCGTGGGCGGCCGGGTGGGCCGCGAGCCACGTTCGTTTCGAGGGATGGGCAAGGCTTGTCAAAGCCGATCGAAAGGTGCGCGCGGCCGGACCCGCCTGGATCGCCAGCGCTCTTGCCTCGGGAGCGCTCGATCCCAAGAATGCCCATGTGGAACTCGAAACCGCTTTTGCCGGAGCCTGTTGGAAAAAGGCGATCGCGGCCGACCCTGAACTCGCCGCGTTCGACGGCGGCCGGCATGGCGAGCTTGTCGCGCAGTTCGTCGAGATCGAGGAGAGGTCGCGCCAGGCCGCCGTGCGCGGCGTTCGCGCGCGGCATCAGGCGGCGATCCCGCGCGGCGCCCTAGGCGAAATGCGCGTGATACGGGGCGAAATCGGTCGTAAGCGCGCTCACATGCCGTTGCGCAAGCTTATGAAGGCGGCGGGCGGCACGATCCAGAAAATCAAGCCGGTTTTTCTCATGAGCCCGCTCTCGGTCGCGCAATTCCTGCCGCCGGGTTCGGTCGATTTCGATCTCCTCGTCATCGACGAGGCAAGTCGACTGCGCCCGGAGGACGCATTGGGTCTTGTCGCGCGCTGCCGCCGGATCGTCGTCGTGGGCGACAAGAAACAGCTGCCGCCGGCGCGCTTTTTCGACCGAACGATCGCCGATGAAGCCGATTCTCGAGACGGCGAGGAGACCGCGATCCAGCATGCGGAGAGTGCCACCCCAGTTGCCGCTAGCGAAAGCATACTCTCCTTGTGCGAGGCGTGCGGCCTCGAAAGCCGGATGCTGCAATGGTCCTACCCGGTCGCGGCATCCGCCCCTGATTGAAGTCTCCGGCGCGGAATCTTAAAGTCCCCGATTGGGGATCAGTAAATCCGTCGCCTTTAGCCGGGATGTATCCTCTCTGGATGCAGGACGATAGGCGCGCGGGCGGCCGGGCGTACCTCAGGCCAGCCCCGAACCCCTCCCACACGATCACAACCGCCACGGAGGCACCGGCGGGCGCCCTGGTCTATTTCTTGCCCAAAGCCGCATCGGCGGCGAGCTGCATCTTGACGATTTTGTCGGGACCGGTCACCGCGCCGTTGTCCTCCTTGGCGCCCTTCTTGATCTTATCGACCGCGTCCATGCCCGAAATCACCTCGCCGACAACGGTATATTTGTTGTTCAGGAACGCCGCGTCGGCAAAGCAGATAAAGAATTGCGAATTGGCCGAGTCCGGGTCTTGCGAACGGGCCATGCCGACGGTGCCGCGCTTAAATGGCTCGGCGGAAAATTCCGCCGGAATATTGGGAAGATCGGATTTGCCCGTTCCGGTGCCGGTGGGATCGCCCGTCTGCGCCATGAACCCGTCGATAACCCGGTGGAAGACGAGGCCATTATAAAAGCCGCGCTTCGTCAAGGCCTCGATTTGCGCCACATGCTTGGGCGCGAGATCGGGCCGGAGCAGGATCGTGACACGGCCGTCCTTGGTGTCGAGATAGAGCGTGTTTTGGAGGTCTTGCGAAGGTGGGGCCAATGGCGCGGCATTGAGCGCGTTCGACACCGTGGCGAGTGCCAGGCAAAAACAAAAAATCATGCGGTGAAGCGTCATAGCTCGTTCCTTCCCCTGAAATTCGGCGGTGCCTTAATTCGGCGCGCGCCGCTTGGCGAGCGCAAGCGCGACCGCCTCGGGCACGAATGCGGACACGTCGCCGCCGAGCCCGGCGATCTGCCGCACCAATGTCGCGCTAATATGACGAACCGCGGGCGAAGCCGCGAAAAACACCGTTTTGATCTCCGGCGCCATTTCCGCGTTCATCGCCGCCATCCGCATCTCGGCGTCAAGGTCCGTCCCGTCACGAAGGCCGCGCAGCATCAGACTCGCCCCGACTGCCCGCGCTGCCTCCACCGCGAGACCAGAAAAGGTGCGGACCGAAAGTTCGCACGCACGGGCCGCGAGAAGACCGGCGCAGACTTTTTCAATCAGGCCCGCGCGCTCCTCGGCGCCGAGCAAGGGGGTCTTGCCCGGATGCACGCCGATCGCGACGACGAGCTCGCCGCACAAAACTCCGGCGCTTTCGATGACATCGACATGGCCGTTGGTCAGGGGATCGAAGGAACCGGCATATAGGGCGACGCGGATCATGTTCTGTCCCTAGCCGGCGCGATATTGCGGCGCGGTTTCAATTCACGCCGAGCTTTTTTTGCAAGCTCGTAGAGGATGTCGTGTATTGGAATGTCAGCCTCTTGCCTGGGTAGATATAGTGGTAGACTTTTTGCGCCGCCAGCGCGCCCTCGTGGAAGCCGCACAAAATGAGTTTTAACTTGCCCGGATAATGATTGATGTCGCCGATCGCGAAAATGCCGGGGACATTGGTCTCGAAGGTTCCCGCATCAACCGGAACGAGGTTCTCGTGCAGGTTCAATCCCCAACCGGCAACCGGACCGAGCTTCATCGTGAGCCCGAAAAAAGGGATGAGCCTTTGGCAGGGGATTTCGTGTGATCCGCCGCTCGCGTCCTTGAGGGTGACGCGGGAGAGCTCGCCCGCTTCGCCGGTCAAGGCGGCAATCTGGCCAAGGCGCAAATCGATCCGCCCGGCGGCGGCAAGCTCACGCATGGCCTTGACGGAATGCGGCGCGGCGCGAAAATCGTCGCGGCGGTGAACCAACGTCAAGTGCTTGGCGGCAGGCTGAAGATTGAGGGTCCAATCGAGCGCCGAATCGCCGCCGCCGACGATCACCACATGTTTGCCGCGAACATCCTCTATTTTGCGCACGGCGTAAAGGACCGACTTGCCCTCGTAGGCCTCGATACCGGCAATCGGCGGCTTCTTCGGCTGGAACGAACCGCCGCCGGCGGCGACGATGACGGTCTTGCACTCGAAGCTCTGCCCGCCGCTGGTGCGGATACGAAACGACGGTGCTTCGGCGCTCCCAAGAACCTCCAGCGCCTCGACCATCTCGCCAAAATGGAAAGACGCATGAAACGGCTCGATTTGTCGCAGCAAGGCATCGACAAGCCCCTGCCCAGACACTTTTGTAAAGCCAGGAATGTCATAGATTGGCTTTTCGGGATAAAGCTCGGCGCATTGGCCGCCGGGTTTCGGCAAAATGTCAATGAGATGCGCCTCGATGTCGAGCAGCCCAAGCTCGAACACGGCGAAGAGGCCGGCCGGCCCGCCGCCGACAATGACGACGTCGGTTTTTATGCGTTCACTCATTCCTTGCTCCGGAATAATATCGAAAATAAGCGGTCTCGTTTTGCCGCTAGCGCGGGTCCGTGCTGTGCTGTTAGCGGCCGGGAACGGCATAGCTCGCGCGATGCCCCGCTCCGGCGAAAACGCTCCTAGCCTTGCCGGTCCGGGGTGGTGACGACGAGCCCGTCGAGTTCCGGCGTGACCTTGATCTGACAACTAAGCCGCGAATTGGGCTGAACCTTATAAGCAAAATCCAGCATATCTTCTTCCTGGTCCGACGCCTTGCCGGTGAGGCCCACCCATTTTTCGCCGACATAGACATGGCACGTTGCGCAGGCACAGCCGCCGCCGCATTCGGCGGTGATCTCGGGGATCGCGTTGCGGATGGCGTTTTCCATGACCGTGGCGCCTTCTTGCGCCTCGATGGTCCGGGCTTCGCCAAAGGAGTCGATATAAGTGATTTTGACCATG
>DATBYR010000264.1:0-9553 GCA_036513565.1 Methylocella sp.
CCGAGCGCATGGCCGTGTCCCCGCGCCCTCAAGGCGGCGACGAGCGAATCCCGATCGGCGCCTGCGATGGGCGCTTCGCCCGCTGAATAGACATCGGCGACGATCACCGTATCGGCATCGTCGAACGCCCCCGCAAAACCGTCGAAGAGCGAATGGAGGCGCGTGTAGCGATGTGGCTGAACGATGGCGATGACATGAGCGTTGGTGGACGCGCGAGCAGCCCGCAGAACAGCGGCGATTTCGACCGGATGGTGGCCATAATCGTCGAAAATGGTCGCGCCGTTCCATGCGCCGGTGCGGGTAAAGCGGCGCTTGACGCCGCCGAACGCGGCGAGCGCCTTCCTGATCGTCTCCGTGTTCATGCCGAGCCGATGCGCGACGGCGAGCGCGGCGGTCGCGTTCAGCGCATTGTGATGGCCGGGCATCGGCATGACGATGTTTTCAAGCACGGTCTCGGCGCCGCTCTCGCGGTCGCGAATGATCGCCGTAAAGCGAGAAACGCCATTGCTGAGATCAAGACCGGCGAGTCTGACATCGGCGTCCGGATCTTCCCCATAGGTGATGACGCGCCGGTCCTCGATCTTGGACGCAAGCTCTCGCACGACCGGATGGTCGAGGCACATGACCGCGAAACCGTAGAAGGGAATATTTTCGACGAAAGCGCGAAACGCCTCCTTGATCGCCTCGAAAGTTCCGAAATGGTCGAGGTGTTCGGGATCGATATTGGTGACGACCGCTATATCGGCGGGAAGTTTGAGGAAAGTGCCATCGCTTTCGTCGGCCTCGACCACCATCCAATCGCCGCTGCCTAGCCGCGCATTGGTTCCGTAGGAATTGATGATGCCGCCATTGATGACGGTCGGATCGAATTTTCCGGCTTCCAGCAAGGTCGCGACGAGGGATGTTGTGGTTGTCTTGCCGTGTGTACCGGCGATGGCGACGCATTGCTTGAGGCGCATGAGCTCGGCGAGCATTTCGGCGCGGCGAACGACGGGTATGCGTTTTTGTCGCGCGGCAACGAGCTCAGGATTCTCGCGCTTGATCGCGGTCGAAACCACGACGACTTGCGCCGCGCCGAGTTGTTCCGCGCAATGACCGATATGGACAAGGACGCCTTTGCCGCGCAATCGCAATACATTGGCGCTCTCGGAGGCGTCCGAGCCTTGGACCGGGTAGCCGAGGTTGAGCAAAACCTCGGCAATGCCGGACATGCCGATGCCGCCTATTCCGATAAAATGAATGGGGCCTAGTTTATCCGGCAATTTCACGGATTCTTGTCCTTGTCGCTCATGAGACTCTGCACCAAGTCGGCGAGCCGTTCGGCGGCATCGGGGATGCCGGCCAACTTCGCCGCGGCGGCGCGGCGCGCAAGAGAGGCCATATCGCCCGGCGCTTCGACAAGAGCAGTCGCCAGCCATTGCGGCGAAAATGCGCTCTGCGCGACGACAATGGCGGCCCCGGTCGCCGCGAACTGCTTCGCATTGGCGGCCTGATCCTGATCGAGCGCATGCGGAAGCGGCACAAGGATGGCCGGGCGCCCAATCACGGCGAGTTCCGACACCGTCGAGGCCCCGGCGCGGGCAATGACGAGATGGGCTTGCGCGATCCGCATTGGCAAGTCGGAAAAGAAAGACATGACCTCGGCATCGACGCCAAGGCGCCGGTAGCGATCGCGCGCCCTTTCCTCGTCCTCGCCGCGCGCCTGCTGAACGATGATAAGCTTTTTCCGGGCGGCTTCGGGTATGAGTTCGATCGCGGCGGGCACTACGTCCGAAAAAATCCTGGCGCCCTGCGAACCGCCGGTAATGAGGACCCGCAGTTGGCCGCGGGACCAATCCGGGAAGGCCACTCGCGCGGCCTCGATCACTATCGGACGAACCGGATTTCCGGTCAGGTGCGTCTTTGCCGCCAAAGTCTCGGGGAGGCCGCCGAGAACCTCGAAACCTTGGGCGATCGCATCTACCCTCGAAGCGAGAAACCGGTTGGCGCGGCCGATGACAGCATTCCCTTCATGCAAAAGTGTCGGCACGCGAAGCCGCGTTGCCGCGAGCACCGGAGGAACGGTTGGGTAGCCGCCAAAGCCAATCACCGCGCGCGGGCGGATCTGTTTGACAAGCCGGCGCGCGGTAACAGTTCCCTCGATTAGCGTGAGAATCGCCGTCGCGCGGGAAAACAAGGCGCCGCTGATTGGAGTTGCCGCGGCGATCTTGTGAATGGCATGCGCGGGAAAACCGCCGCCGAATTTCGCCGCCCGTTTGTCGGTGACAAGATGAACTTCCATGCCGCGCGCGGCAAGCGCATGGCTCAGGGCCGCCGCCGGAAACAAATGGCCGCCGCTGCCGCCCGCCGCGACCACAACCGGACAGCGGCCGCTCATGGATAAGCTTCGGCGCTGGCGTCCGCAAGGATAGCCGCACCCGGCCGTTTTCGCATGACCGCGATCAACAAGCCAATGGCGAGCCCCAGCGAAATAAGCGAGGAGCCGCCGTACGAAATAAATGGCAGCGTTATGCCCTTGGCCGGTGTGAGATGAACATTGACCGCCATGTTGATCGCGCTTTGGAGGCCGAAAAGCATCACCAGGCCAGCCGCGGCGAAGCGGCAGAAAGGATCCTCGTTGCGTGCCGCCATGAACAAGCCTCGCAACACGATGAACGTGAAAATCGCAGCGATGAGGAGGCAGGCGAGAACGCCGAATTCCTCTCCTGTAACGGCGAAGATGAAATCTGTATGGGCGTCTGGAAGAATGCGCTTGACTGTCCCTTCGCCCGGCCCCTTGCCGAACCAGCCGCCGGACAGGAAGCTGTCGAGCGCGGTGTCCACCTGAAACGTATCGGCCATGCCACCGCCCGCGCCGGGATCGATGAATTTGAGAACGCGGGCGCGTACATGCGGCACCAATTTATAGGCAAGCAGCGCGCCGCCCAAGCCAGCTCCGCCAATGGCCGCCACCCAGAACCAATGCAGCCCGGTCATGATGAAAAGCGCCGCCCAGATCAGCGAGACAAGCATCGTCTGGCCGAAATCAGGTTGCAGAATCAATGGAACGATGGTTACCAACAACAATAGGACGGCGAGAGGGTTGGCCGGAACGTCGCGCCGCTTATCAGCTTCCGAAAGGGCCCACGCCACGAGAACGACAAAGGCCGGCTTCAAGAACTCCGAAGGCTGGACGCCAAAAATCCAGCGCCGCGATCCCTTGATTTCGTGGCCATCGAGCAGCGCTACGATGATCAGGGCCATCGACAGCAAGAACACGAAAAGCGCGACCCGGCGCACTTGCCGCGGGGACAGGAACGAAGTTGCGACGAGGACCGCGACCGAAGGGATCAGGAAAAGAACCTGACGGTGTACGAAGTGGAACGTCGAAAGGCCGAGCCGCTCCGCGACCGGCGGGCTTCCGGCCATCGTCAACACGAGCCCGGACACCATCAGCGCGCCCACCGCCGCAAGGATCCAGCGGTCGATTGTCCACCACCAGTTCGCCAGTACCGAACGTTCCGCGCGCGATACCATTGTGTCCCCCTTCAGCCCGATTTCTCCCCGCCGAGCATAGCCTCGACGAGCACGCGAAAACGATCGCCGCGCTTCTCGAAATCCGGAAATTGATCGAACGATGCGCAGGCCGGCGAAAGAAGCACGACTGGTTCCGCGAGCTGGCTCGCAAGGGCATCGCGCGCAGCTACCGGAACCGCTCCTTCGAGCGTGCCGCAGCTCTCATAGGGAAAGGAATCCCCAATCGTTTGCGCGAAGTTCTCGCTCGCCTCGCCGATCAGATAAGCCTTGACCACTTTGCCAAACAAGGGGCGCAGAGGTTCAATGCCGCCCTCTTTCGCCCTGCCGCCGATGATCCAAAACACTTTGTCGAATGATAGGAGCGCCTTTTCGGCGGCATCGGCGTTGGTCGCCTTTGAATCATTGATGAAGAGAACCTTCCCGTTCCGGCCCACTTCCTCCAAACGATGCGGAAGTCCGGGAAAACTTCGCAGGCCTTGCGCGACGCGCTCGAGATCAAACCCGCGCGGCCCGAGCGCCGCGATGGCGGCGGCGGCATTCTGGCCATTGTGCTCGCCGCGCAACGAGGCGATTCCGGCGAGGCCGGCGATCCGTGTTGAGCGGCCGCCGCACCGCCGCATGAGACAGCCGCCATCAAGAACAATGCCATCTTCGATCGCGGTTTTGGTCACCGAAACACATACCGTTTTTCTGCCCGCTTTCATGAGTTCGCCGGCAATGCCGCTCGCAAGGTCGTCGTCAATTCCGATCACCGCGAGATCGGCATTTTCCACCAGCTTTGCCTTGATCGCGGCATAATTTTCCATCGTGCCGTGGCGGTCCAGGTGATCTGGGGTGATATTCAGAAGCACGCCCACGGATGGATTGAGCGAGGGCGCGAGGGCGATCTGAAACGAAGAGCACTCGACGACATGAACGCGCTCTTGCGCCGGCGGCGCCAATGCGAGGATCGGGATGCCGATATTGCCGCCAATCTCGACCACGAAACCGAAGCTCCGGAAAAGATGCGCGACGAGCGCCGTCGTCGTGGATTTCCCATTCGTGCCGGTAATCGCCACGAAAGGCGAGCCCGGCGCGATTTTTTGCCGCTCGCGGCAAAATAATTCTATGTCGCCGATAATTTCCACCCCGGCCTGCCTCGCCTTCAGCACGGTCCAATGCGGCGCCGGATGCGTTAACGGAACGCCCGGCGAAAGGACTAGCGATGCAAAATTCCGCCAGTCCGCAAGAGCAAGATTTTCGATTCTGAGACCCGCCGCTCGGGCCTTCTCTCGCGCGTGCTCATTGTCGTCCCAAACCGCGACACGGGCGCCGCCCGCGACCAGGGCCTTCGCCGTGATAAAACCCGATTCGCCTAGTCCAAACACGGCGGCGTGCTTGCCTTTGAGCGATGTGACAGGCGTCATCGTCACCTCAATTTCAAGGTGGCGAGACCGATCAGCGCGAGCACGAAAGCGATGATCCAAAAGCGCACTACGACTTGCGGCTCGGACCAGCCAAGCTGCTCGAAATGGTGATGGATGGGCGCCATCTTGAAGACCCGCTTGCCGGTGAGCTTAAAGGAAACGACTTGCACGATAACCGACAGGGTTTCGAGAACGAAGAGACCGCCGACGATGGCAAGAACGATCTCGTGCTTGACGGCAACCGCTATCGTTCCAAGCGCGCCGCCGAGCGCGAGCGAACCCGTATCTCCCATGAAGATCTGCGCGGGCGGCGCGTTGAACCAAAGAAAGCCCAAACCAGCGCCGATCAAGGCGCCGCAAACGACGGCGAGCTCGCCCGCGCCGGGAACGAAATTAATACCCAGGTAAGTCGAGAATATCGCGTTACCGGCGAGATAAGCGATGATCCCGAAGGCCGCCGCGGCGATCATCACCGGCACGATCGCGAGGCCGTCGAGACCATCCGTGAGATTGACCGCATTGCCGGCGGAAACAATCACGAAAGACCCGAAGGCGAGAAAAAAAACGCCGAGGTCGGCGACGAAACCATTGATCGCGGGCAGGGCGAGGCCTGTCGTGTGCGCCGTTCCGAGTTGCATCATCGCGAAACAGGCGGTCATGGCGATGGCCACTTCGAAGGAGAGCCGCCGCCGCCCGGAAAAACCTTTTTGCGTCTGTTTCGTCACCTTCAATAAATCATCGTAGAAGCCGATCGCGCCGAAACCGGTCATAACCAAAAGCACGATCCAGACATAATGATTGCGAAGATTTGCCCAGAGCAAGGTGGAGACGATGAGACCCGACAAGATCATCAAGCCGCCCATCGTGGGAGTCCCGCTCTTCGTCAGGAGATGCGACGGCGGCCCGTCGTCGCGAATTGGCTGCCCCTTGCCTTGTTTCAGGCGCAAGGCGGCGATGATGCTTGGCCCGAAGAAGAATACGAAGAAGAGCGCCGTCGCGGTGGCGCCACCGGTCCGGAAGGTAATATAACGAAATAGGTTGAACGGCCCGAAAATGCTTGAAAATTGTGACAGCCAAGTGAGCATTTCACGGTCCTTGACAACTTTGCGCGGAATATTCCGCCGTGGCGTTTTCCTTGAGAGCGTCGACGATCGCGCTCATCCGGCTGGCGTTCGATCCCTTGACGATTACCATGTCGCCGCTTTGGACCGCCGCCACAACGACTGTTGCAAGGTCGCTTGCGCGGTCGCACCAGGCCCCTTGCAGATGACCGGGCAAAGCCTCGAACAGGTGTTTCATCAAGGGACCGGCCGCGAAGACGAGATCGATGTGATTGGCTACGGCATCGCCAGCGAGTTCGGCGTGCATCGCAGCGCCATTGTCGCCAAGTTCCAGCATGTCGCCGAGGACCGCGATGCGGCGTCCAGTGCCCGGCAAGGGCAGGGCGCCGGCAAGGGCGATGGCCGCGCGCACGGACGCCGGATTGGCATTGTAGCTCTCGTCGATCAGCGTAAAAGGCCCGTTTTTGGCGGATAGGCGCAGCCTCTCGCCCCGCCCCGGCTGCGCCGAGAAAAACGCGAGCGTGCCAGCGGCAAGCTCCAGGTCGACGCCGAAAGCCTTCGCGGTAAGGAGCACCGCGAGCGAGTTCATTGCAAGGTGGTGGCCGGGCGCGCCGAGACGATAGGTGAGCCGCTGGCCGCAGACTTCCGCCTGCACGATGGAATGGTCCGCGCCAAGCGTCACGCTCACCAGCTTCGCGTCGGCTTTCTCATGTTCGCCGAAGCTCGCGGCGTGACCCGCGGGCGAGGCCTTGGCATGGGCAAGGAGACGATCATATTCGGCGATGTCGCGATTGAGGATTGCAACGCCTCCCTGGACAAGGCCGGAAAAAATCTCCGCCTTGGCGTCGGCGACGTCATTCAGGCTTTCGAAATATTCGAGATGAACTGGGGCTATTGTCGTTATGATCGCGACATGCGGACGCACCATCGCGGAAAGAGGTGTGATTTCGCCTTGATGGTTCATGCCGATTTCGTAGATTCCGAAGTTTGTATGTTTCGGCATTCGTGCCAGGGTGAGCGGCACGCCCCAATGATTGTTGTAGGATGCAACCGGCGCGTGGGAAGCCCCCGCCTGGGTGAGCACGAGGCGCAACGCTTCTTTGGTGGATGTCTTGCCCGCCGAACCGGTCACCGCGACGATACGAGCCGGCGAGCGCGCGCGGGCGGCAACGCCGAGCCTTTCCAGCGCAAGGAGAACGTCGGGCACGACATAAAGCGGCCCGAGCGGCCGAAGCGCCTCGGCATGGGCTTCATCGACCACCGCCGCGACGGCACCTTTTTCGAAGGCAGCGCCGACATAATCATGGCCGTCCGAGCTAGGTCCCTTGACGGCGAAAAAAAGGTCGCCTTTCTGGAGCGTGCGCGTGTCGATGGAAATTCCGGTAACGCCGCCGCGCGGCACGCAGCCGCTTACCCGTGCCGCGAGCGGGCCAACGAGACCGAGACTCGTCCACAGAAAGCCGTTCGCGGTGCCATTGCTCATGCGGAAAGATCTTTCAGCAGCGCGCGCACAGAGCCGGAGTCGGAAAAAGGCAATGTCCTGTCCCCAATGATCTGGCCGGTTTCATGCCCCTTGCCGGCAATGAGAAGACCGTCGTTTGGGCCGAGCATCGCAAGCGCTTGGGCAATCGCCAAAGCCCTGTCGCCGGTCTCACCAACATTGTCCGCGCCTGCCGCGCCGCGAAGGATGGCCTTGCGGATCTCTGCCGGATCTTCCGAGCGGGGATTGTCGTCGGTGACGATGACGCGATCCGCCAGGCGCGCCGCTACCTCGCCCATGACCGGCCTTTTTCCCGCATCGCGATCGCCGCCGCAGCCAAACACCACGATGAGGTTGCCACGCACCAAGGGCCGCAGCGCCTTGAGCACCTTGTCGAGCGCGTCTGGCTTATGCGCGTAATCGACAAAAATGGGCGCGCCCTTGCGGCGGCCGACGAGTTCGAGACGGCCGGGTGCGCCTTCGAGCTTTTCGAGCGCCGCGAAGACCGCGCCAGGGGAGCTACCCGTGGCAATGCAAAGACCGGCGGCGACAAGCGCGTTCGACGCCTGAAACGAACCGGCAAGCGGAAGAAGGAGCGAGAAAATTCTGTCTCCATCGGCAATCTTGATCCGCGTCGAAAAATTCTCGGCCTCGCTTTCGAGGAGGCGCAGCGCCGTGCCGTTCAAGCCGGTCGAGACGACGCGCAGGCCGCGCTTTTCGCAAACCGCGACGACCTTTTCCGCTACATCGCTGCCGGCATCGACAACGGCGGGCTGGCCTGGGGCAAGCAAGCGGTCGAACAATTGCAATTTCGCGGCGAGATAGTCTTCCAGCGTTGCGTGATAGTCGAGGTGGTCGCGCGAGAGATTGGTAAAGGCTCCGGCACTGAGGTGGACGCCGTCGAGCCGGCGTTGCAGAATGCCGTGCGAGGAGGCCTCCAGGGCGAGATGGGTGACTCCGCCGCGCGCTAGTCCGTCCAGGATTTTGTGCAAGGTCACCGGGTCCGGCGTGGTCAGCGAGCCCACGACCGCCCCCGAAGGCGCGACGACGCCGAGGGTGCCGAGCGAAGCGGACTTGTCGCCGAGCGCGGCCCAAATCTGACGCACGAAATCGGCGACCGAGGTCTTGCCGCTCGTTCCGGTGACCGCGACGATTGTTTCGGGCTGGCGCGGGTACATCCGCGCCGACGCGTGCGCCAAGGTGCTGCGGACGTCGGCCGCCTTGATGAAGGCAGCGGGCGCGATGGGACCCGCAGGAGCGCGCTCGGCGACAATTGCGACAGCGCCGCGCTGAACCGCTTGCGGCGCGAAGACGAGGCCGTCCGTTTTTGTTCCTGGCAGTGCGAAAAAAACCATGTCCGCCGTCACCGCGCGGCTGTCGGCGCTGACGCCCCTGATCTCGCGTCCGGTTAAGGCTTCAGGAATATCGGCCCGCGGAAACAATTCGGCAAGGCGCATCAATGAGCCCTTCCGCCATGAGCCGGCACATTCGCGCCCGCATAACCAAGTTTTGCCAGGAGCGGAAACGGTTGCGCGGGCAGATCGATGCGCGGCGGAAGCCCAAGCAAAGGCCCCGTCCGTTCGATGAGCTTGCCGGTGACCGGACCCGCGTTCCAGGCGGCGGTGCGGTGGCCCTCCGTTTCCGGCAATCCTTGCGGCTCGTCCAATAGCGTCAGAAAGAGATATTTGGGTTTGTCGGCCGGAACAACCGCCATGAACGTCGTGAGTACCCTGTCCTTGGAATAATGGCCATGGACGATTTTGTCCGCCGTGCCTGTCTTGCCACCGACGAAATAGCCCATGATGTCGGCTATTTTCGCGGTGCCAATTTCGGCGTTGAGCCGCATCAAATAGCGCATGGCCTCCGACGTTTCCGGCTTAACCACGCGCCGCGCATCCTTCTTGGCATCCTCCTCGCTCCGCTTCAATAAGGTCGGCGTAACGAGTAGTCCGCCATTCGCCAGCGCGCCAACGGCCATCATGGCCTGCAAGGGAGCAACATTGAGGCCCTGTCCGAACGCAATCGTCATCGTATTGAGTTCGCCCCAATTTTTCGGAACAAGGGGCTCGGCGGACTCCGGCAGCTCGGTG